>NZ_VJZC01000116.1 GCF_009377185.1 Streptomyces spongiae | reverse complement strand
CCCCCGCCACCCCGTGCTCGCGGGCCAGGGCCACCACGGCCGCGTCGCCGCCGAGCGAGTGGAAGCCCCCCGCACAGTCCGTGGCCGAGGGGAGCATGCCCGTGCCGGGTACCGGGAGGAAGCCGATCTCGCCCGTGCCACCGGAGGCGCCGCGGCGGAGTCGGCCGTCGAGGACGACGGCGGCACCGGTGCCGAGGCCGAGCCACAGCAGGACGAAGGTGTCACGGTCGTGGGCGGCACCGTCGCGCTGTTCGGCGAGCGCGGCGAGGTTCGTCTCGTTCTCGACGATCACACGGGCAGGGAGGCGTTCGCCGAGCGCCGCGACCAGGCGGCGGTGCCACTCCGGGAGCCCGGAGGAATCGCGGAGTTCGCCGCTGGCGGGGTCGATGAGGCCCGGGGCTCCGATGCCCACGGTGTGCAGCGGATCGGCTCCCGCCTCCTTGGCGGCGCGCTCCACCAGAGCGACCGCCTGTTCCACCGCGGGTCCGGTCCCGGTGTCGTCCGCGATCGGCAGGGACGCCCGGCTGAGCTCCGTACCGAGCAGGTCGGAGACGACGACGGTCACTCCCTCGGTGCGCACGTCTAGGGCCGCCAGGTGCGCGCGGTCCGCGACGATTCCGTACAGGCGTGCGTTCGGCCCGCGGCGCTGCTCCCCCGACTCGCCCACGACATCGATGAGTCCCGCCGCGGTGAGGCGTTCCACGAGGTCGGCGACGGTGGGCCGGGACAGTCCGGTGAGCTGCTTCAGCCGCCCCGCCGTCAGCGGGCCCTCCTGCTGCAGCAGCCGCAGGGCGAGCCGGTCGTTGATGGCCCGGGCGGTGCTCGGTGATGCGGGCATGCCGGGATCCTCCCAGATCAGTGGCGGTGCATGGCGGGTGGCCTGTTGAGCGCCCAGTGCTGTGCCGAGTGCGCCCATTGAACGCCTATCTATCAGGCAGGGTTCCTGATAGTTTTCTCGGCCGGTGATTCGCTGACGACAGGTGCCCTGTGCGCCGGTCCGGGAAGGGGACGAGGATGGGCGGGGTGGACTACGACCAGCGCGAGGTGCGGCGAGCCCGGTACGCCGTGGCCGCCGTGTTCGCGGTGCACGGCGCGGTCACCGGGTCCTTCGCGACCCGGGTGCCGTGGATCCAGGACCACGCCGGCCTCAGCGCGGGGCAACTCGGACTCGCCCTCGCGTTCACGGCGTTCGGCGCCTCCTGCTCGATGCCGTTGGCCGGCCGGATCAGCCACCGTTTCGGCAGCCGCACGGCCCTGCGCGGCCTGATGGTGATGTGGACCCTGGCGCTGGTGCTGCCCTCGGTCGCGCCGAACATGTACACGCTGTGCCTGGCGATGTTCACGTACGGCGCCACCGCGGGCATGGCCGACGTCGCCATGAACGCCCTCGGCGTCGAGGTCGAGCACCGGCTCGGCAAGTCGATCATGTCCGGGCTGCACGGCATGTGGAGCGCCGGCGCCCTGATCGGCTCGGCGGCCGGCACGCTCGCCGCCCACCTGGGTGCGGACGCCCGCCTGCACTTCGCGCTGGCGTCCGCGTCCCTCACCGCCATCGCGGTGGTCGTCTGCCACTGGGTGCTGGACCTCCAGCCCGCCGAGGACGAGGAGCCGCCCCCACGGTTCGCGCTGCCGCCCAGGTCGGCGCTGCTCATCGGGGCGGTCGGGTTCTGCGCGGTGTTCGCGGAGGGGGCGAGCCTCGACTGGTCGGCGGTCTATCTGCGTGACCAACTGGGCACGTCGGACGGGCTCGCGGCGGCGTCGACGACCGGCTTCATGCTGACCATGGCGATCGCCCGGATCGCGGGCGACGCGGTGGTGAACCGCTTCGGCGCGGTGCGCACCGTCCGCGCCGGGGGCGTTCTCGCCGCCCTCGGCGGTCTGCTGATCGTCGTCTCCGGTCACCCGGCCGTGGCCATGGCCGGGTTCGCGCTGCTCGGCCTCGGCATCGCGGTCGTCGTGCCGCTGTGCTTCGCGGCGGCGGGCCACAGCGGCCCCAACCCGAGCCAGGCCATCGCGGGCGTCGCCACCATCACCTACACCTCGGGGCTGATCGCCCCGAGCATGCTCGGCGGGATCGCGCAGGCGACCAGCCTCGTGGTGTCGTTCGGGCTGGTGACGGTCCTGGCGTGCGGGCTCGTGGCCTTCGCGAACGTCCTGCGCGCGGGCGACCGCGACCGGCCGAAGGTCATCGCTCCGGGTGCCGACCCGGCGGCTCAGCGCGCCAGGTCATAGGCGTACCCCGGCGAGAACGTCCCCGCCTCGCCCTTGCAGCCGTCCGACTCGCCCGGCAGCTTGACCCACAGGTAGGCGTCGATGCGCGCCTCACCGGGCTTGAGGGTCGGCGGGAGCCCGACCTTGCGGCCGGCCGGGTCGCACCACTCGCCGTCGGCCGGGGCGCCGTTGCCGTTGCGGCTGGTGTCGATGACCGCGCCCAGTCTGTCGGGACCACCGAGTGCGTCCAGCACCGCCCGGGTGTAGGCGACTTCGGCGCTCGTACGGTTGAAGTTGGAGACGTTGCTGAAGACTCCGTCGGAGGACGCGGCCGAGGCGGCACCCGCTTTGCCGAGCAGCGCGGCCTGCTTGTCCGGCGCGTTCCACTCGGAGTGGCCCGCGTCGTAGTACACCCGGGCCTTCGGGTTCGCCGCCTTCAGGACGCGGCCCGCGCGGGCCAGTGAGGCGAACCGGTCGACGCGCTGGTCCGACGAGAGGCAGTCGGACTGGGCGATCGAGTCGGGCTCCAGGATCACGATGACCTCGTCGTTGCCCAGCCCGGCGGCGAACTTGTCGATCCACGCGTCGTACGCGTCGAGATCGGGCGCCCCTCCCTGAGAGGCACCCCCGCAGTCGCGGGCCGGGATGGCGTACGGCACGACGACCGGCACCCGCCCCAGCGCGGCCCCGCCCGAGGTGACCGCCCTGACCCGGGCGGTGATGGTGGACGGCGTGTGGTCGGCGAACCAGACGGCGGCCGGACGGTCGGCGATCCGGGACTTGATGACCGCGAGCCGGGGGTCGGTCGCGTTGTCGGCGACCCAGTCGAGGACCTGGGATTCGGAGTGGCGGTAGAGACGGTTCGACGCGGCCACGGCCTCGGCCTTCGTCGTCTCCTTCGTGGGCTTCGGGCTCGGCTTCGCGGAGGTCCACGAAGCCGACGGCGAGGCCGAGGAAGGCTTCGGGGTGGGCGACGACGTGCTGGGCACGGCGGGCAGCGGCCGGAGGCTGGGCGAGCGGGTCACCAGGGGGCGCGCCTCGTCCGAGCCGCGGTCGTCGTCGCTCAGCGCCGAGACCATGCCCGTGATGGTTCCGACGGCGGCCACGACCGAGGCGGCGACGACGACGGCGCCGCGCCGGGCGGCGCGCCTGCGCTCGGCCCTGTGTGCGACCTGGCGCTGGGCACGTAAGCCTGACACGTGGTGTGCTCCCCCCCTTTTCCACCGTGGGCGTTCCCCCGTTCTGGGGACGCACCCGGCCCGGCGGTCCTGGCGTCAGCGTAGGGCTGGGACCCTGCCCCTATGGCGCAGTTGGAACATTTCACCACTCCCGTCGACGGAGTCGTCGCCCGTATGCGCGCCCTGGAGGCGACCTTGCCGCGGCTCGACGGGCTCGCCGTCTTCAACCGTGTCTACCTCGCCGTCACGGAGGCGGTCGACCGGTGCGTGGACACCGGGGGTTTCCCGGACGCGCGGGCCGCGATCACGCTGGACGTGCGGTTCGCCGAGCACTATCTGGGGGTGGCCGAGGGAGGCCGTCCGCCCGCCTGCTGGCGGCCGCTGCTGCTGTTCCGGCGCCATCCCGGCGTACGGCCACTGCAGTTCGCGCTCTCGGGCATCAACGCGCACATCGGGCACGATCTGGCGCTCGCCGTGGTGGACGCCTGTCGTACGCTCGGCTGCGAACCCGCCGAGCTGGAGGACGAGTTCGAGCGCGTGGGTGACATCCTCGTCTCGCTGGAGGAGCGCATCCGCGAAGAGCTGATGCCGGGCCCCGATCTCCTCCAGGTCGCCGATCCGCTCACCCATCTGTTCGGCTCGTGGAGCCTGGAGCGGGCCCGTGACGCCGCGTGGTCGGCGGCCCGCGCGCTGTGGGCGCTGCGCGGACTGCCCGACCTGGCCGAGGAGTTCACCGAACGGCTGGACGCCGCCGTGGGGTTCGCGGGACGGATGCTGCTCACGCCGCTGGCGGACTGATTCGGCCACTTGTGCCCCTGATCGCACGTACACCCGCAGAACTCCCGCGCGAACGTTGTACGTTCAACAAGAGGCACCCCTCTTGCAAAGGAGCACAGGGCATGGCGACGCGACTCGGACTCAGCCTTCCGCAGATGCAGCAGTACGACATCGGCAAGGACGTACCGGAGGTGGCGCGCGCCGCCGAACAGACCGGCTACGACAGCCTGTGGGTCTTCGAACGGGCCCTGTTCCCCGAGCCGGCCACGCAGGGCCTGTACGGCATCGAGGGCCTCCCCTGGCCCGACCACTACCGCAACGTGGCCGACCCCTTGGTCACCCTCACCCTCGCTGCCGCCGCCACCGAGCGCGTCCGCCTCGGCTCCAGCGTCCTGGTGGCCCCGCTGCACGTGCCGTTCCAGCTCGCCAAGTCCCTCGCCACACTGGACGCGGCGAGCGGCGGCCGGGTCATCGCGGGCCTGGGCACGGGCTGGTCCCACGACGAGTACGCGGCCTCCGCGGTCCGCCCCTTCGAGGAGCGCGGCCAGGTGCTGGACGAGGTGATCGAGGTCTGCCGCGCGGTGTGGGGCGCCGACCCGGTGTCGTACGACGGGCGGATCACGAAGATAGCGTCCGCCGTGGTGGGCCCCAAGCCCGCCCGGCCGATACCGATCCTGCTCGCTGCGAGCACCAAGAAGGCCCAGCGACGGCTCGTCGACCACGCCGACGGCTGGCTGCCGGTGGGCATGGGCGTCGAGCAGATCGCCGCGCAGTGGCGGCAGTTGCAGGACCTCGCCGCGGAGCGCGGCCGCAAGGAGCCGATCCAGACGGTGTTGCGGGTGAACGCGTTCCACACGGCCAAGGCGTACGACGGTGCGGACCGCATGCCCTTCCAGGGCGACGTCGCCCAGATCGTCGAGGACCTCGCGGCCCACGCCGAGATCGGCCTGGACGAGATCCTCATCGACCTGACGGCCACCCCGCGGGACGCCCAGGAACTCAAGGACCTGGCCGCCGAGGTGTACGAGAAGGCGCGGGCCGCCGGGGTGTGAGCCCCGGGGGAAGCCCGGTCAGTCCTCGGGGAGTTCGACGGGGGCGATCTCGTCGAACACGTCGCCGGGCCCGGGGTTGGCCGGGTCCGTCGCCCCGCGGAAGTGGTGCATGACGCCCCAGACCGCGTTGAGCGCGGTCTGGACGGCGCCCTCGGCCCAGCCCGCCGTCCAGGAGATGTCGTCGCCGGCGAGGAAGACACCCCGCTTGTCCTCGGGCAGCCGGTCCTGAACGAAGTGCGTGAACAGGCGCCGCTGGTAGCGGTAGTGGCCGGGCAGGTTCGCCTTGAACGCGCCCATGAAGTACGGCTCGTTCTCCCAGGACACCGTCACCGGGCTGCCGATGATGTGCTTCCTGATGTCGACCTTCGGGTAGATCTCGCCGAGCGACTTCAGCATGACCTCCATCCGCTCGTTCGCGGACAGCGGCAGCCACTTCAGGCTGTCGTCGCACCAGGTGTAGGAGAGGCAGATCACCGCGGGCCTGTCCGGACCGTCGTCGAGGAGGTAGGTGCCACGTGTCATGCGGTCGGTGAGCGTCATCGACATGACGTCACGGCCGGTGTCCTCGTCCTTGTCCAGCCAGAAGGGCCGGTCGACGGGCACGAAGAGCTTGCTGGACTCCATGTAGTGGGTGCGCTCGATGGCGGTCCAGTGATCGATCGGGAAGAGCGAGTCGTCGCAGTCGATCTTCGACAGCAGCATCCAGGACTGCGCGGTGAAGATCGCCGCACGGTACGTACGGATGTCCCCGTTCGCGTCCGTCACGGTGATCCGGTTGCCGGCGGTGCGGTGCAGCCGGGTCACGGCCGGGCGCGGCTCGCCGTTCTCGTGCAGCTTGGCCAGCGAGGTGCCGTACGCCCAGTGCACGATCTTCTCGGGCTCGCGCTCCCAGAGCCTGAGCGGCAGTTGCTGGGAGCCGCCGACGATGCCCCGGTGGTGGTCGTCGGCCTCGGTGTAGACGACGCGCAGGATCTCCAGGATGGAGTTCGGGAAGTCGGTGTCCCAGCCGCCCGTGCCGAAGCCGACCTGACCGAAGATCTCGCGGTGCCGGAAGGACCTGAATGCCTCGGAGTCGCAGAGGAAGCCGTAGAAGGTCTGGTTGTCGAGCTTCTCGACGAGCCTCGACCAGATCTCGCGGATGCGCGGGACGTCACGCTCACGCAGGGCCCGGTTCATGTCGGAGAAGTCGGCGCCCTCTTCGAGGCACTTGTTCCAGGCCTCGGCCACGTCGCGGTAGACCTGCGGCAGGTCGTCGATCGTCTCGGCGTAGTGCGACTCACCCTTGAGGTCGACGACGGTCGAAGGCGTCGCCTCCGCAAGGGGGTTGGGGAAGGGCCGGGTCTGAAGTCCCACCAGGTCGATGTAGTGCTGGAGCGCTGTGGAGGACGGCGGGAAGCGCATCGCGCCCATCTCGGCGGTCAGCCCCTCTGTGTTGGAGCCGTCGAAGCCGACGGTACGCAGACGCCCGCCGATCTGGTCGGCCTCGTACACGACCGGCTTGAGCCCCATCTTCATCAGCTCGTACGCGGCCACGATCCCGGACAGCCCACCGCCGATGACGGCGACCTCACCGCCGTGCTCGGTCGCGGGGATCTGGCCCAGGCCCGCCGGGTGGGCGAGGAAGTCGTCGTACGCGTACGGGAAGTCCGGCCCGAACATGGTGATCGGCGGCTGCTGCTCGTCTGCGTGCTGGACGGCGTTGGGCACCGTGGACGTCATGGGGTACGGACTCCTTGCACAAGAACTGAGGGAACTGAGAGAGCTGAGAGAGCTGAGAGAGGGCTGAGGTTCAGACGAGGGACCCGTAGAGGCCCGGACGGCGGTCCTCCAGATACGGGTTCGCCTGGCGGGAGGCGGCGAGGAAGGCGGGGTCGACGTCGGCGAGGAGGAGTTCCTCACCGCGTCCGGCTCGGGTGCGGGCGACCCCGTCGGGGCCCGCCAGCGTGGAGAGCCCGACGAAGTCGAACTCGCCTTCCTGGCCGACCCGGTTGACGTACGCGACGTACATCTGGTTCTCGAAGGCGCGCACCGGGACCAGCGACTCGGCGACGAACTGGAACGGGTGCATCTGAGCCGTGGGCACCAGGAGGAGGTCGGTGCCGGCGAGGGCGTGGGCGCGGACGTTCTCCGGGAACTCGACGTCGTAGCAGATCATGATCCCGACGCGGAGGCCGCCCAGTTCGGCCTGGACGACCGGCTGCTCCCCCGGCGTGAAGTGGTCGCGCTCGAAGCAGCCGAAGAGGTGGGTCTTGCGGTAGTTCGCCAGCCGGATGCCGTCGGCGGAGATGAGCTGGGCCGAGTTGAAGACCTCCCTCTGCCCATCGCCCGCGGGGACCCCCGTCTCGCGTCGCTCGGGATAGCCGTACGCGACCGCGAGGCCGTGCCGTCCGGCGATCTCCGCGACGGCGTCGGCGGAGTCCCCGTCCGCGGGCTCGGCCAGTCGCGCGATCTCGCCGCCGATCGCGTACCCGGTCAGGAACATCTCCGGCGCCACCAGCAGCCCGGCGCCCGCGTCCGCCGCGCGCGCTGCGGCCTCGTCGAGCACCTTGAGGTTCTCGGCGACCGAGCCGGGGCGGCCGGAGCTCTGGAGCAGGGCGGTGCGCATGCGTGTTCCTCACCGGGACGAAGGGGGGTTGGGGGCCCACTGCCGGGCCACTTAGACGGTACGGTCGGCCGGCTCGGCCGGACAAGCGGGAGCCGTTGCGCGCCGGTGAGCGAACCGTTGCGTGCCGCGCGGGTTGGACGGCGATTCGTTGCGTGCCTCGCGAGGGAGGGATGCTCCACCCGTGGGTGCAGGTCGGGGACGTACGGCCTCCGCCCCGGAGCGGAGGGCAATGCACTCCGCAGCGGGATGTGGCGAGGGGCGCGCCGGCGGGACAGTGGACATGTCCGAATCACCCGCGAGCACCCGCAGAGAGGGCTCCCATGAACCGTCCGACTCGCCGCACGAAGTTCGCCGTACTCGGGGCCACCGTCTTACTGTTGGCGACCGGCGTGGCTGCTTCGGCCTCCGCGTCCGGGTCCGGCACCCGCGTCGGTGCCGACGAAGGGCGGCAGCGCGAGGCCGCCGCCCTGACCGGCACCGCCAAGATGTACCGCTCGGCCGGTGACGACATGACGTTCTCCTTCGACGCGCACCTGGCGGCGAAGGACAGGGCCGACTCGACCAAGGCCACCGGCACGTTCCGCTGGAGCCACTACTTGGGTGACAAGGGCGGCTGGGCGAAAGCGCGCGTCGACTGCCTCGTCACCGGTGGCAAGGTGGCCGTGGTCTCGGGCGTCGTCACAGACACCAATGTGCCGGACCTCAAGGACCTTCGGGTGGGCATAACCGTCCACGACACCGGCCGCGTCGACCGTCTCGGCTACAGCTGGGCGACGACCACGGGCATGGGCCCGAAGGACCTGCCGAAGTGCGTCAGCACGGCGCCCTTCGAGAAGGTCAAGAAGGGCACGGGCGACTTCAACGTCGTGCCCTGGCACCCGGAGTACTAGCTCCCAGCACCATCGCGGTCACCAGGTACGGCACCGCGAACACGGCGAACACGGTGCCGTGCGCGTGGGTCGAGCCGAGCATCGCGTACGCGCCGTACACGGTGATCGTGGCGAGTTCGGTGCCCATCCCGGCGACCGACGTCAGGGTGGCCCGGTCCGAGCTGTCGATGCGCTGCTGGAGCCGGGCGTCGGCCAGCACGGTCGACAGCTGGAAGCCGCCGAAGGCCAGGGCCACGAGAGCGATGCCGGACGATGTCCGCGCCGGCGCCCCCACGGCGAGGGCGAGTGCCGAGCCGGCGAGCAGCCAGGCGAGCCCGGTCCTGCCCAGACGTTCGCCCACCCCGGCCAGCAGGCTCCCGGCCGTGGCTCCTGCCCAGACCAGCAGGAGCAGATAGGGCACTGTCTCCTCGGCCACGCCCGTGTCCCGCGCCAGCAGCGGCGTGTACTCGTCGAGCGCGCCCCACACGGCGCTGACGGCCGGGACGAGGAGCAGCGCTCCGCGTACGGACCGATCGCGGCGGACTTCCGCGAGTCCCGTCCGCAGCGTGGTGAGGGTCGTGGCCCAGGCGTCGCCCGCGGCGATGGCGGTCCGGTGTTCCGGGAACCGGCTCGCGACCGCCGCGGTCAGCAGACAGGCCAGCACGCTGGCCAGCCCCACGGCCGGGAACCCGCCGAACGCGAGCACCGGTCCGGCCAGCGCCATGGACGTCACGACCCCGGCCATCCCGGCGGCGTGGGCCCGGCCCATGACGCGCGCGTAACGGTCGGCCGCGCCGAGCCGGTCGAGCTCCTCGTACACGAGCGCCTCCAGCGCACCGGAACCGAGGGCTCCCCGGACACCCCAGAGCACGAAGCCGGCGGCGAACGCCTCGTAGGAGGGGAGGAGCACCCACAAGGCGAAGCCAACGGCACCGAGGAGCGGACCGAGCCACAGCAGTGTCCGCCGCGAGACGGCGTCGGCCCAGGCACCGGACGGGACCTCGACGAGGACACCCGTCAGCGACCACAGCACGAACAGGGAGGAGATCTGCCAGACCGAGAGACCGGTGTCGACGAACAGCAGCGCGTACACCGGGTAGAGCAGGACGAGGTCGTCGAGGAACGAGTAGCCGTACAGCGTGGCCGTGAGCCGCCGGACACCGGTGGCCGACTTACGGGATCAATGTCGCCAGGTCATGAGACCGATTTTAAACGGCGAGCACGCGCCCCGACAGGGGCGCGGGGAACTGCGCGACAAGCCACAACCAACCCGCAGCCGCCCAACAACCCCACCCCCCGAACCCTCACGCAGGCGCCCCGGAAGAAAACCTCCGCAGCAAAGGCGACAACACCAGCACCGACTTGGTCCGCTCCACGAACGACTCCCCCGCGATCCGCTCCAGCACCCTCTCGAAGTGCCGCATGTCGGAAGCGAAGACCTGCACCACCGCATCGGCCTCACCGGTGACCGTGGACGCCGCCACGACCTCCTGATACCGCTCAAGACCCCGCTGGATCGTCTCCGGCGAGGTGTTGCGCCGGCAGTAGATCTCGACGAACCCCTCGGTCTCCCAGCCGAGCGCGGCGGGATCCACACGCACCGTGAAGCCGGTGATCGCTCCCGTCGCACGCAACCGGTCCACGCGCCGTTTGACGGCGGGTGCGGACAGGCCGACCAGTTGGCCTATGTCGGCGTAGGAGCGACGGGCGTCCTCGGCGAGGGCGTGCACGATGCGTTCGTCGAGATCGTTCAGCACTGCGGGTGGATCACTTCTCTGGAGTGGCAACTGGGGTGGCAACCGGAGTCGCAAGACGGGATCGGCGGTAGCCGTAACTGAAGTAGAACACGAGCCCGACGGCCATCCAGACCCCGAACACCACCCACGTGACGGTGTCGAGGCTGCCCATCATCCACACGCAGAAGACGAATCCGAGCGCGGGCAGCACCGGTGACAGCGGCACCCGGAAGGTGCGCGGCATCTCCGGGCGGGTCCGGCGCAGCACCACGACCGCCACGTTGACCAGCGCGAAGGCGAACAGCGTGCCGATGCTGGTGGCGTCGGCGAGCTGGCCGAGCGGGATCGCGGCGGCGAGGACACCGCAGAAGAGGGACACGATGACCGTGTTGGCGCGGGGCGTGCCCGTCTTCGGGTGGACGCGCGAGAACACCTTGGGTACGAGCCCGTCACGGGACATCGCGAAGAGGATGCGCGTCTGGCCGTACAACACGGTCAGGACGACGCTGGCGATGGCGATGACGGCTCCCGCCGCGAGCACGGTGCCCCAGAAGGCGTCGCCGGTGGTCTCCTTCATGATCCCGGCGAGCGCGGCCTCCGAGCCGTCGAACTTCTGCCAGGGCCGCGCTCCGACGGCGACCGCGGCGACGAGGACGTACAGCGCGGTGACGATGACGAGCGAGAGCATGATCGCGCGCGGCAGGTCGCGCTGCGCGTTCTTCGCCTCCTCGCCCGCCGTGGAGGCCGCGTCGAAGCCGATGTACGAGAAGAAGAGCGTGGCCCCGGCCGCGCTGACACCGGCCATGCCGAGCGGCATGAAGTTCTCGTAGTTGCCGGAGCGGAAGCCCTGCACACCGATCACACAGAACAGCAGCAGCGCGGTGATCTTCACGGCGACCATGATCGTGTTGGCGCGGGCGGACTCGCGGGCGCCGCCCAGCAGGAACACCATCGCGAGCAGGACGACGATCAGCGCGGGCAGGTTGAAGATCCCGCCGTCGCCGGGCGGGGCGGACAGCGCGTCGGGGAGGGTGACGCCGATCGTGCCGTCGAGCAGTTCGTTGAGGTACTCGCCCCAGCCGACCGCGACCGCGGCCACCGACACGCCGTACTCCAGGACCAGGCACCAGCCGCAGACCCAGGCGACCAGTTCGCCCATGGTTGCGTACGCGTACGAGTACGAGGACCCGGAGACCGGGATGGTGCCCGCCAGCTCCGCGTACGAGAGGGCCGAGAAGAGGGCGGTGAGGCCGGCGATCACGAAGGCGAGGGTGACGGCGGGCCCGGCGTCGGGGACCGCTTCGCCGAGCACCACGAAGATGCCGGTGCCGAGCGTGGCGCCGATGCTGATCATGGTGAGCTGCCACAGCCCGAGGGAGCGCCGAAGGGTACCTCCCTCACCCTGACCTCCCTCCTCGACCAGCCGTTCCACGGGCTTGCGGCGCATCAGCCGAGCGCCCGTGCCGGGGCCGGGTGGAGAGGGTCGGTCGGGGGACTGCGGGGGTGCGCCGTGGTCGAGCACGCGTCGGCTCCTTCATCGCTGCCGGTCAGGGCGGGTGAGGACCGGCGGCACCCGAGAGCAGGGACCCACCGAGCAGGAGGTCCCCGCCACGCCACGTACAGCGCACGAGCCTACTGATCATTGCTTCGCGGGCGTAACGCAGCAACCTTGCGCGCCTTCGCAAGATCGTTGCGTTGATGGGGGCCGCGTGCGTGTTCATTGCGCGGGGCGTCTGACCGTTGCGCGCGGCCCCTGGTCGCTCACCAGCTGGCGTGCAGCGGCTGGCCCTCCGCGTAGCCGGCGGCGCTCTGGATGCCGACGACGGCCCGCTCGGCGAACTCCTCCAGGGATGCGGCGCCCGCGTAGGTGCAGGAGGAGCGGACACCGGCGATGATCGCGTCGATCAGGTCCTCGACGCCCGGGCGGGCCGGGTCGAGGAACATGCGCGAGGTGGAGATGCCCTCCTCGAACAGGGCCTTGCGGGCACGGTCGTACACCGATTCGTCCGACGTACGGTTGCGGACGGCGCGGGCCGACGCCATGCCGAACGACTCCTTGTAGAGACGGCCGCCCGCGTCCTGCTGAAGGTCGCCCGGCGACTCGTACGTCCCCGCGAACCAGGACCCGATCATGACGTTCGACGCACCGGCCGCGAGGGCCATCGCGACGTCACGCGGGTGGCGTACGCCGCCGTCGGCCCACACGTGCTTGCCGTACTTCCGCGCCTCGGCCGCGCACTCCAGGACGGCCGAGAACTGGGGGCGGCCCACACCGGTCATCATGCGGGTGGTGCACATGGCGCCGGGGCCGACGCCGACCTTGACGATGTCCGCACCGGCCTCGATGAGGTCGCGCACGCCATCTGCGGCGACGATGTTGCCCGCCACGATCGGCACCGCCGGGCCGAGCGCCCGGACCGTCCCGATGGCGCTGATCATCGACTCCTGGTGGCCGTGCGCCGTGTCGATGACTAGGGTGTCGACGCCCGCGTCGAGGAGCTGCTTGGCCTTGCCCGCGACGTCTCCGTTGATCCCGACGGCGGCGGCTATGCGCAGCCGGCCGTCCGCGTCCGTGGCCGGGGTGTAGAGCGTGGCGCGCAGCGCGCCCTTGCGGGTCAGGATGCCGGCCAGCCTGCCGTCGGCGTCGACAGCGGGGGCGTAGCGGCGGTTGGCGGCGTCGAGGGTGTGGAAGGCCTCACGCGGGTCGATCGCGGCGTCGAGGAGCAGCAGGTCCCTGGACATGACCTCGGCGAGCTGCGTGAAGCGGTCGACGCCGGACAGGTCGGTGTCGGTGACGACGCCGACCGGCTTGTGGTCCTCGTCCACGACGACGCCCGCGTTGTGCGCCCGCTTCTGCAGCAGGGCGAGGGCGTCGGCGACGGTCTGGTGGGGGCCCAGGACGATCGGGGTGTCCAGGACGTGGTGGCGGCCCTTCACCCAGGAGATGACCTCGGTGACGACCTCGATCGGGATGTCCTGCGGAATGACGACGAGCCCGCCGCGCCGGGCGACGGTCTCGGCCATGCGCCGGCCCGCGATGGCGGTCATGTTGGCCACGACGATCGGGATGGTGGTGCCCGACCCGTCCGGCGAGGCGAGGTCCACGGCCTGGCGGGAACCCACCGCGGAGCGGCTCGGCACCATGAAGACGTCGTCGTAGGTCAGGTCGTACGCGGGCTGGATGTCATTGAGGAAACGCACGTGCTGCACATCCCGGTGGTTCAGAGGTGGCCCCCGGACAGGTCAGCCAGGGGGAAGAGCACGTACCTCATTTTCCCATGGCGGCCGGTGAGCGCGGCCGGGACAGATCGTCCAGAGTGGCCGGGAGCGTCCTAGGACGATCCTCCGAGAGCGAGCACCACCTGCAGCGGGGTCTCCGAGTCGCGCCAGCGGTCGCCGGCCTCGGCGAACACCTCCTGCGCGATGCCCCAGTCGTGCGGCACCGCCAGGGCGAACTCCTGCCAGCCGGTGACCACGACCAGCCGCCCCCGCGCGGGCGGTGCCCACGACAGGTCACCGAGGCAGTCGGCGAGGGCGTCCCAGTTCCGCCCGAAGTAGCCGGGCAGCTCCAGGGCACGGGCGCATCGGTCCATGAAGGCGGGCTTGTCGGTGACACCGGCGAGATCCAGCCCGACGTGCCACCAGCCGGCGGTGGCCAGCGCGTCAGCCAGCATGCCGTCACTCATCCCAGAACCATTCCGATCGAGTTGTAATGATCACCGCTGCAGTACACCTCGCCGGCTTCACGGGTGGCCAGTTCGCCAGGGCCGGGGGGTGTGCCCCTGAAAGGGGCGCGGGGAACTGCGCGACCAGCCACAACAAACCCGCACCCACCCACAAACCCCAACCAGGCAAACGAGACGACCCGCCCAACCAGCGGAGCTACTCGTCCGGATCCGCCCGATTCAACGCCGGCCGCGGCGCCGCCCCCGCCATCAGCAGGGAGTCCGCAGCCGCCGTGTCCGTGACAAGGCTGGTCACCAGCCCCGACCGCAGTACCGCGTCGATCGCCGCCGCCTTCCGCTGCCCGCCTGCGATCGCGACGACCTCGGGGATACGGCGCAGCTGGTCGGCCTTGACGGTGATGCACCGCTCCCCCAGGTCCCGTCCGACCCGGCGGCCCTCGGCGTCGAAGAGGTGCGCGGACATCTCGGCGGCGACACCGAGGGTCGCGTAATGGGAGCGCTCCTCCTCCGTGATCATGTCGTGCACCGTCGAGATGCCGGCCTCCCAGGAGCCGATGGAGACACAGGCGACCGTGACCTTGTCGAAGTACTCGAAGGCGCGGGCGATCCCGGTCTGGTGGCGCAGCGCGGCAGCGGTGGCCGCATCCGGCAGCAGCATCGGCGCGTAGATGGGGTGGGCGTCTCCGCCGGAGACCTGGGCGGCACGGCGGACGGCCTCCACCGAGCCGCGCTCGGCGGTCCCTGCGTCGTACACGCCCGTCAGCTGGACCACCGTGCACGGCGGCAGCCGGTCGAGCGCGGCCGCCATGTGGATGGTGGAGCGGCCCCAGGCGAGCCCGAGGACATCGCCCTCGGTCACCAGTTCGCCGAGGAGATCCGCGGCGACCTCACCGAGGTTCTCCGGGTCGGGCGACTCGTCGGCCTCGGCGGGCGACTCGACCACCACGGCGTGCCGGAGGCCGTAGCGGGCGCGCAGCGCGTCGGAGCGCTCGGCGTCCAGCTCGGCGGGGACGCGGATCTCGATGCGTACGAGATCCCGTTCGAGAGCGGTCTCCAGGACCCGGGCCACCTTGAAGCGGCTGACGCCGAACTCCTCGGCGATCTGGATCTTGGACTTGCCCTCGAGATAGAAGCGGCGGGCCATCGCCGCCGCCTGCACCAGCTCAGCGGGTCCCATCCGCATGGCTGACCGGCCCGCCGACATACCCGACACGGCCTTCTCCTCACTGCTCTTCACACTCTGGATACGCCGTTCATCCTTGCAGATCCGACGTATTCGATCAGCCCGGATGGGTGTCGTTCACGATGTCTTGGCCCAGTGGTCGCACGTCAACGGCTTCCCGAGCCCCACTGGTCGGACGTCCCCACGGTTCCGTCGGTTGCCTGATCAACGCTCCGGGCCCCCTGTGAGGTTCCTGAACGCGGCCAGGCTCCCACGATTTCGCGGCCGGTGGGAGTTCAGTGGGCGCAAGCCCAGGCCGCCGTGGCCGTCGCCGCCTCGGCCTGGGCGCGCAGGGACCGTACCGCCGCGGCCGGGTCCTCGGCCCCGTACACCGCCGAGCCGGCCACGAAGACGTCCGCGCCCGCCTCGGCGCAGCGCTCGACGGTGGAGGCCGAGACGCCGCCGTCGACCTGGAGCCAGAGTTCGAGGCCGTGCTTGCTGATCAACTCGCGGGTGCGGCGGATCTTGGGGAGCATGATGTCGAGAAATGCCTGGCCTCCGAAGCCCGGCTCGACCGTCATGATCAGCACCATGTCGAGCTCGGCGAGGAGGTCCTCGTACGGCTCGATGGGTGTCGCGGGCTTCAGCGCCATGGAGGCCCGGGCGCCCTTGGCGCGGATCTCACGGGCGAGCCGCACGGGCGCGGCGGCCGCCTCGACATGAAAGGTGACCGAGCCGGCACCCGCCTCGACGTACTGGGGTGCCCACCGATCGGCGTCCTCGATCATCAGGTGGCAGTCCAGCGGCGTCTGAGTCGCACGGGCGAGCGACTCCACGACCGGCACACCGAGCGTGAGGTTCGGGACGAAATGGTTGTCCATCACGTCTACATGGAGCCAGTCGGCCCCTTCGGCCGCCTTCGCCTCATCGGCGAGACGGGCGAAGTCGGCGGACAGGATGCTGGGGTTGATCTGCGCGGCCATGCCCTAAGCCTCCCATGTCCGGCGCCGCTTGTTCCGCCCGGTCCGAACCTGGTCTTTTCTGCGTATGGAGAGGGGCGAGAGCCCCTGACATGCTGGGCCGCCCACCGGCCCCGCACCGGGTCGGCGGACCGGCTCCGCCGACGGCTACGGGGGTGGTCATGACGGAGACCCAGGACCCACGAAAGGCCTCGCAAGGCAAAGGCGTCGCGCACCTGGTCTGCGGTCGCCGGGCCAAGTGGCTGGTGCTGGCCCTGTGGCTGGTGGTGCTCTTCCTGATGGCGCCGTTCGCACAGAAGCTCGCCGACGCCCAGGACAACGACGCGGCGTCCTGGCTGCCGGGCTCCGCCGAGTCCACGCAGGTCCTGCAGACCTCCGAGGGCTTCAGGCCCGAACAGATCCCCGCGGTCGTCGTCTACGCCCGCGGGAGTGGCCTCACCGCCGCGGACCGGGCGAAGATCGAGGAGGACGTCCGGCAGTTCAAGGAGCTGCGCGTTCACGGCATCCGCGGCGCGGAGACCCGGGGGCCGGTCTACGACCGTGCCGCCGATCCACGGGCCGCCCAGGTCCTCGTCCCCATCACGATGGACGAGGAGGGCTGGGACCGCATCGCGCCCGCGGTCGACTCGATCCGCGACGACAGCGGTGAGAGCGCGGGCGGACTGGCCGTCCACATCACGGGCCCGGGCGGTACGTCGGCCGACTTCTCGGAGGCGTTCGAGGGCATCGACTCCACGCTGCTGTTCGCCGCGATGGGCATCGTCATCGTGATTCTCCTGTTCACCTACCGCAGTCCGACCCTTCTGCTGGTGCCGGTGGTCTCGGTGATCGCCGCCCTGTTCACCGCCCAGGCGCTGATCTACTTCCTCGCGGAGTACGGGGGCCTGACCGTCAACGGCCAGAGCGCGGGCATCCTCACCGTCCTCGTCTTCGGCGCGGGCACCGACTACGCGCTGCTGCTGGTCGCCCGCTACCGCGAGGAGCTGCGCCGACACGAGGACCGGCACGAGGCGATGGCCCTCGCCCTGCACCGCGCGGGCCCGGCCGTGATCGCGTCCGGCGCCACGGTCGTCCTCAGCATGCTCGTCCTGCTGGCAGCCGAGATGAACTCGACGAGCGGCCTCGGCCCGGTCGCCGCCATCGGCGTCGCCGTCGCCCTGATCGCGATGATGACGCTCTTCCCGGCCCTCCTGGTGGTCTTCGGCCGTTGGATCTTCTGGCCGGCGATCCCGCATCTCGGTACGGCCGACCCCACCAAGAGCGGCTTCTGGGCCCGTACCGGACGCGGCATCTCCGGCCGCCCGCGCATGATCTGGGCCATCACGGCGGCGGTCCTCGCCCTGTGCTCACTCGGCCTGATCCAGCTGCGCGCCGAGGGCATCAGCAACGCGGACGCCTTCACCGGCAAGCCGGACTCGATCGTCGGCCAGGAGGTGTCCGAACGGTACTTCCCCGCCGGCAGCGGCGACCCCCTCGTGGTCATCAGCAGCCGGGCGCAGGCCGAGGAGGTGCGCCGCACGGTCGCGGACACACGCGGGGTCGTCCCCGACTCCCTCGGTCTGCCACCCGGCACGAAACCCGTGTACGACGGCAAGGTGCTGTTCGAGGCGACCATGAGCGACCCCGCCGACAGCGAGGCCGCGAAACAGACCGTGGAGCGCGTCCGCGACGCCGTGCACGCGGTGCCCGACGCCGACGCCCAGGTCGGCGGCGGTACGGCGGCCCTCCTCGACGCGGACAAGGCGACGACCCACGACAACATCCTGATCATCCCGCTGGTCCTGGTCGTGGTGCTGCTGATCCTCGGTGCCCTGCTGCGGGCGCTGGTCGCGCCGCTCCTGCTGATCGGGACGGTGGTGCTGTCGTTCACCGCCGCGCTCGGCATCAGCGCGCTCGCGTTCCGGTACGTCTTCGACTACGCGGGCGAGTCGACGGACTTCCCGCTGTTCGTCTTCGTGTTCCTGGTCGCCCTCGGCATCGACTACAACATCTTCCTGACCACCCGCATCCGCGAGGAGGCCGCCCGCGAGGGCACGCGCCCCGGCGTGGTGACGGGCCTGGCCGCGACGGGCGCGGTCATCACGTCCGCCGGCCTGGTGCTCGCCGGAACCTTCGCCGCCCTCGGCACGCTGCCCATGGTCGCCTTCGCCGAGATCGGCTTCGCGGTCGCCCTGGGCGTGCTGCTGGACACGTTCGTCGTACGGTCCGTCCTGGTCACGGCGCTCTTCCTGGACGTCGGACCGAAGGTGTGGTGGCCCCACCGGCTGTCCCACGAGGACGGCACGGGCACGGCAGGGGAACCGACGGCGAAGGTCACGCGGCAAGGCGGCTGAGCGGCCTCCCCGGCTCTCCTCGGTGAGCTTCAGGCGATCCGGCGGATGAGGGCCAGATACATCGCGTCCGTCCCGTGCAGATGTGGCCACAGCTGGACGTCCGGGCCCTCGCCCAGGTCCGGTACGCCCTCCAGCAGCGGCCGGGCGTCGATGAGGTCGGCCGTGGAGCCGTACTCCTTGAGCACGTCGTCGACGACCGCCCGGGTCTCCGCGAGGTGCGGCGAGCACGTGGCGTACCCGACGACACCGCCGACGCGCACGGAGTCGAGCGCGGTCCGCAGCAGCGCCCGCTGGAGCGGCGCGAACCCGTCCAGGTCCTCGGGCCGCCTCCGCCAGCGCGCCTCGGGCCGCCTGCGGAGAGCGCCAAGTCCGGTGCAGGGCACGTCCATCAGCACCCGGTCGAAGGTGCCCGGCAGCCACGGCGGGCGCGTCCCGTCGGCGGCGATGACCTGGTACGGCCCGGGATTGCCGTCCAGTGCCTTCGCGACGAGCCCGGCCCGGTGCGGCTGCTTCTCGGAGGCGAGCAGCACGGCGCCCCGCTCGGCGGCGAGCCCCGCGAGCAGGGCGGCCTTACCACCGGGTCCGGCGCACCCGTCCAGCCACGCCTGGTCGGGGCCGTCCAGGGGCGCGCCCGCGAGGGCGAGCGCGACGAGTTGGCTGCCCTCGTCCTGCACCCCCGCACGGTTGTCCCGTACGGCGTCGATGGCGCCCGGCTCGCCGCCCTCGCTGAGCGTCACGGCGTAGGGCGACCAGCGCCCCGGCGTCGCGGCCTCCTCCCCGAGGGCGTCGAGCAGCTCACTGGCGGTGGCCCGCCCGGGACGGGCCACGAGGGTGACTTCGGGGCGCTCGTTGTCGGCTTCGAGGAGCCGTTCGATGCCCGCGCGATCGCCGCCGAGGGAGTCCCACAGGGCGGAGACGACCCAGCGGGGATGCGAGTGCACGACGGCGAGATGGTCCTCCGGGTCGTCGTCGTACGGCGGTGCGACCTGTTCGAGCCATCCGTCGAGGTCGTGCTGCGCGACCTTCCGCAGCACGGCGTTGACGAACTTGGCGCGCCCGTCGCCCAGCACCACGCGCGCGAGTTCGACGGAGGCGGAAACGGCGGCGTGACTGGGGATCCGCGTCCCGAGCAGTTGGTGCGCGCCGAGACTCAGCACGTCCAGCACGGGCGGGTCGACCTCCCGCAACGGCCGGTCGACACAGGCCGCTATGACGGCGTCGTACGTCCCCTGCCGCCGCAGCGTCCCGTACACCAGCTCGGTGGCCAGCGCCGCGTCGCGCCCGTCGAACTTGTCGGGTCCCTCCTTCTCCCGCGCCTTGCGCAGCAGCGGCGGCAGCACGAGGTTCGCGTACGCGTCCCGCTCGTCCACGGCCCTGAGCGCCTCGAAGGCGAGGATGCGGACGGGGTCCTTCTGGGGCCGACGATAGGGCTTGCCCGGCCTGCGCGGCCGACGGGACTGCTCACTCACGAAAACTGCTCACTCACGAAAAAGGTGCTCCGGAAATCAGGGTGGGATACGCGTCAAGCGTACGTCCCGCCCGGGCAGCGATTGAGGCGTGTTGCGGAAGGTCTTGATCAGGGCGTTTCCCTACGCCCCGAGGGTCTCCCCGTCGGCGGTGCGCACCCCGCGGGCCCAGTCCGCCGCCCGCATCGGCTTCTTGCCCTGGGCCTGCACCCACAGGAGCTCGACGGCGTACGAGCCGGTGCCCGCGTGCACGTTGTTCTTGCCGACGGCCAGGGCGCCCGGGGCGAGGTCGTCACGGTCCGGCGCGAGCGCGACCTGGATGAGCTTGAGCCGCTCGCCACGGAACGTCGTCCACGCGCCGGGGGCAGGCGTGCACCCGCGCACCACCCGGTCGACGCGCAGGGCGGGAGCGGACCAGTCGACGTGCGCGTCCTCGACGGTGATCTTCGGCGCGAGGGTGACGCCCGCGGCGGGCTGCGGTACGGCCTTGAGGGTCCCGTCCTCGATCCCGTCCATCGTCGCGGCCAGCAGCCCGGACCCGGCGAAGGCCAGCCGGGTGAGGAGGTCGCCGCTGGTGTCGGTGGGCCGGACCACCTCGGTGACGGTCCCGTAGACGGGCCCGGAGTCCAGCCCCTCCTCGATCAGGAAGGTCGACGCCCCGGTGATCTCGTCCCCCGCCATGAGGGAGTGCTGCACGGGGGCGGCTCCGCGCCAGGCGGGCAGCAGGGAGAAGTGCAGGTTGACCCACCCGTGCGCGGGGACGTCGAGGGCGACGCGGGGCAGCAGGGCTCCGTACGCCACCACGGGACAGCAGTCCGGCGCGATCTCCCGGAGCCGGGCCAGGAACTCCTCGTCCCTGGGCCGGTTCGGCTTCAGCACCTCGATGCCGGCCTCCTCCGCCCGCTGGGCGACAGGGCTCGCGACCAGCCGCCGCCCGCGCCCCGCCGGCGCGTCCGGCCGCGTGACGACGGCGGCCACCTCGTGCCGCCCGGAGGCGATCAGGGCGTCCAGAGCGGGAACGGCGACCTCGGGGGTACCGGCGAAGACGAGCTTCATGGGTGACTGTCGGCCTCTCGGGCGGGAGTTCGGGTCGGCCCCGGCGTCGTTCGGTAACGGGTGTGCGGGGCAGCACACCAGTCTATGGGGGTGCGGGGTGAGCGCCGACAACGCACTCGCACGGACCACCGCGGGCGGGAAACGCGACCTCAGGGGGCGTACGCATATGTTCCTACGCCCCCGCAGCGTGACCACAGCCCCCGAGGCGCGTTGGTCAAGACAGAGTTGACCAACCAGGCCGCAAACGCGGCCCATCCTTTTCAACGCCGGTTCGAGAGGCTTGTTCATGGCCGACCACGCAACCCACGACGCCCAGGCTCGGGCCAGCCTGCACTTGCTGGTGCGGGACATCGAGCGGGTCCGCCGGCAGGTGGACGCACTACGCACCCTGACCGCCCAGTTGGGCAATGTCTACCGCCCGCGCCGCTCCGGCCCTTCCACGGGCTTCGTCGTCTACGGACGTGCCCCCGCGCCGACCGTCCGCCTCGCCCAGGAGCTGCGGGACAGTGTCGAGACCCTGGTCACGGCCGCCGTGGACTTCGACCGCTCACTGGGCTTCTCGTGGGACGCCGTGGGCTCGGCGCTCGGAGTCACCAAACAGGCCGTGCACCGCCGTTACGGTGCGCGCCGCGCCGCCACCCAGGCCGCGGCGGAAGCCGAGCGCACCGCGGAACCGTCGGGGACCCGCACGGTCAATGTCGGCGCCGGCATCCCCACGGTGCCCACGGTCCCGGCCGCCCGCTCGATGCCGACGCAACCGACGGCGGGCAGCCCGACGCTCCGCGACGAGGTACGGCCCACGGCTTTCCCGAGCCCTCGCAACGGCTGACCCGTCGGCCGCCCCGCCGACTGTCCCACTTCCCTCTCACTGCCTCCCGGTTCCGGACCGGGAGGCAGTGACATATCCCGGACCTGTGCTCTCGGTGCCGGTCAACCGATATCGAGGGGATCGATCCGAACCCGCACCGCCTCACTCCCACTGCCCCCACGCGCCATCCGAGCCGCCAGCGCGCTCTTCAACGCGGCGGCCAGCGCGGCTCCGCTGCCCGGCGGAACCCGGACCAGTGCCCTCTCCCACCGC
>NZ_VJZC01000115.1 GCF_009377185.1 Streptomyces spongiae | reverse complement strand
CCTGGTTCGTCGGCATGCACCAGCTGTTCTCCTTCTCCACCGTGCAGTCGGGTGAGGGTGTGGGGCAGGAGTTGATCTACATCGCGGCGGCGGTGATCGGTGGCTGTCTGCTGACCGGTGGCTACGGTTCCGCGATCGGCCCGGTCTTCGGCGCGTTCATGTTCGGCATGGTCAACCAGGGCATCGTCTACGCGGGCTGGAACCCGGACTGGTTCAAGGCGTTCCTCGGCGTGATGCTGCTCGGCGCCACATTGATCAATCTGTGGGTCCGCCGCACGGCGACCCGGAGGTGAGGTAACCCATGGCTACCAACGAATCCGGGACCGCGGGTGCTGTCCTGAAGGACGCTCCGGCCAAGGACAGCGCCCCCATCGTCGAGCTGCGTGGTGCGGGCAAGGCGTATGGCAACATCCGGGCCCTGCACGGTGTGGACCTGAAGGTGTTCCCGCAGAACGTGACGTGTGTGCTGGGGGACAACGGCGCCGGCAAGTCCACCCTCATCAAGATCATCTCGGGGTTGCACCAGCACACCGAGGGCGAGTTCCTCGTGGACGGCGAGGGCGTGCACTTCTCCACCCCGCGCCAGGCCCTGGACCGCGGTATCGCCACCGTCTACCAGGACCTGGCCACGGTGCCGCTGATGCCGGTGTGGCGCAACTTCTTCCTCGGCTCGGAGATGACCCGCGGCCCCTGGCCGGTCCGCCGTCTCGACATCGAGAGGATGAAGAAGACCGCCGACGAGGAACTGCGCAACATGGGCATCGTCCTCGACGACCTGGAGCAGCCCATCGGCACCCTCTCCGGCGGCCAGCGCCAGTGCGTGGCCATCGCCCGCGCCGTCTACTTCGGCGCCCGGGTGCTGATCCTGGACGAGCCGACCGCCGCGCTGGGGGTGAAGCAGTCGGGGGTGGTGCTGAAGTACATCGCCGCCGCCCGCGACCGCGGCCTGGGTGTCATCTTCATCACCCACAACCCGCACCACGCCTACATGGTCGGCGACCACTTCAGCGTGCTGCGGCTGGGCACGATGGAACTGTCCGCCTCCCGCGAGCAGGTCAGCCTCGAAGAGCTGACCAACCACATGGCCGGAGGAGCCGAACTCGCCGCGCTCAAGCATGAGTTGGCCCAGGTCAGCGGAGTGGACGTCGAGGAACTCCCCGAGGAGAAGGACCTCACCGCCCCCGTCGCGGCCACTCCGGAAGGAAAGTCCTGACCTGACCTCTGTCCTGGACCGCATCCGGGTCGGCTCGGCCCCGGACTCCTGGGGCGTCTGGTTTCCCGACGACCCGCGGCAGGTGCCCTGGGAGCGGTTCCTGGACGAGGTCGCCGAGGCCGGCTACTCCTGGATCGAACTCGGACCGTACGGCTACCTGCCGACCGACCCGGCCCGGCTCACCGACGAGGTCACCCAGCGCGACCTCAAGGTGTCGGCGGGCACGGTCTTCACCTCGCTGCACGGCGGCCGTCCACCTGGGAGCACGTCGGCCAGGTCGCCGCGCTCACCCAGGCCATGGGCGCAGGGCACCTGGTGGTCATCCCGTCGTTCTGGCGGGACGACAAGACGGCCGAGATCATCGAGCCGGCCGAGCTGACCACCGAGCAGTGGGGCCACCTCAGCAAGGGCATGGAGCGGCTCGGGCGCGAGGTCAGGGAGACGTACGGCCTCGACATCGTGGTGCACCCGCACGCAGACACGCACATCGACACGGAGGAGCACGTCGAGAGGTTCCTCGACTCGACGGACTACCTGCACCTCAAGCAGGTGGACCCCGGGATCCTCGCCGACGTGGTCAAGAACGGGGTTCCCTTCGGCCCCGCCGTCCAGCGCGGTGTGATGTGCGAACCGCCGGCGGGTGTACCGGAGTTGGAGCCGGTGCTGGCCGCGGCCCAGGGGCTGGGTGTGGAGCTGTTCGCGATCGTCGAGCAGGACATGTACCCCTGCGAGGCGGACAAGCCGCTCCCCATCGCCGTCCGCACCCGCGAGTTCCTCCGCTCCTGCGGCGCCTGACCCGCTCGAAGCAACCTCTTCGAGACCGACGGTGGCGCGATCGTCGACGTCGAGATCAACGTCAACTGCGGCTTCGGCTACCAGGTGAAGGCCGAGGCGGTCTGCGAGCGCGGCACCGTCCGCATCGGCGAGCGCCCCAGGAGGCCGTCAGCGCGGCTGCGCGGTCTCCTGGGGCACGGCCTTGTCCGGACCCCGGGGCGCACGCGTGCCGTGGGAACGGAACGCCCACTCCATCCGCGGCTCGACCACGCACCGGAACACCGCCCGCACCGGGGGCGAGCACAGCAGCGTGATCCCGCCGACCGCCATCGCCGTCACCGCGAGCTCACCGAGCGGGGTGTGCAGCCACGCGGGGGCGTACCAGTCCCAGAAGCGGGACGACTTGATGACGAAGCCGTGCAGCAGGTAGCCGTACATCGTCCCCGCACCCAGTGCCGTGAACCACGTCCGCCGCTTCGGCACCCACGCCAGGAAGCACGCCGTCAGCAGCAGCGCCAGGCAGAACAACGCCGGCGTGGTGACCAGCCCCACCCAGCGCGACACGCCCTGCCCCGTGACGGCGCCCCGGTGGTAGAACCAGGCCGCGTCGAACCAGGGCGCCACCCAGTACGCCGCCACCAGCGCGCCCACACCCGCGGGCAGCGCGCACAACCGGACCCGCCGGGTGCGCAGCCACTCGAAGTGCTCGGCCCGCAGCGTCAGCCCCAGCACGAAGAACGGCAGGAACTGCAGGGTCCGCTGGATCGAGACGTCACCGCCGAGGTCCGGTGACACCGAGGCCAGCGCGGCGAGACCGAGCGCGACCGGCACCGGATACCGCAGCGCCAGCCAGATGGGAGTGGTGATCCGCCAGATGAACAGCGCCAGCAGGAACCACATCACGTACCAGGGATCCAGCAGACTCAGCGGATACGCCCAGTCGTCCTGCGCCCAGCGGTAGAAGAGCGTGTACGCCGTCTCGAAGACGACATACGGCAGGACGACCCCCGTCAGCAGCCGCCGCAGCCGTCCCGGAGCCATGTCGAAGCTCCGCGAGAAGTAGCCGGAGACCAGCGCGAACGCGGGCATGTGGAAGGCGTAGACGGTCAGGTACAGGGCCGTGGCCGCCCGGCTGCCGTAGGTCAGCGGCTCCCAGGCGTGCCCGCACGCCACCAGCACGATCGTCAGGTACTTCGCGTTGTCGAAGTACGGGTCCCGGGACGTCGGGCTGCGGGCGGGCGGCGCCCCTCGGACAGGGGGCGCCGTCAGGGTCGGGGGGTGCTGCGCCACGTGTGCGGACAACCTCCGTATCTCGGGGGACGGACCCCGACCGCCTGCCCCGTCCCGCGGGGCTCACTCCTGTCCGTCACCTCTCCGGTGGAACCGGCGGTGCAGGGCACGCACCTCCTCGGCCAGCTCCGGCACCGGACCCTCGACGGCCACACCGGGAGCGATCTCGGAGACCGGAAGGGTCCGCACCGGCGGCGCGGGCACCCCCAACTCAGCCAGCCAGGAGCCAAGTTGCTCGGACGAGGCGACATACACGATACGTCCGAGGCCCACCCACGCGTGGGCGGCCGCGCACATCGGACAGTGCTCGCCCGACGTGTACACGGTCGCCGCCGCCCGCTCCCCGGGAGTGAGGTGCGCCGCCGACCAGCGGGCCAGCTCGAACTCCGGGTGACGGGTGCGGTCACCGGAGGCCACCCGGTTGTGGTCCTCGCCCAGCACGGTCCCGTCGGCGGCGACGAGCACCGAGCCGAACGGCTCGTCACCCGCCTCCAGAGCCTCGGTCGCCAGCTCCACGCACCGCCGTAAGTACCGAAGCTCGGAGTCGTCCACCATGTCCGTACCCACCCTTCCCAAGACGCCGTCCACGCGGTGCGGACAGCTCCGGACCACACCGCGATCTTCGTGACGCAGCCTACGTGCGCCGCCTCCTCCTCGGCGTGGGCCCGTCCCGCACCACGGTCACCCGTGGTGAACTGCTGATCACGGCGTGGTCCCGCTGGGTCGCGCCGGTGCGGAGCCACGGTGGCGGAGGGCCAGGAATGCGCGACTGGATCTGGGAGTACGAGGGCTACGACCCGGCGCAGGAGCGACTGCGCGAGTCACTGTGCACCCTCGGCAACGGCTACTTCGCGACCCGCGGAGCCGCCCCCGAGTGCACCGCCGACGACGTGCACTACCCGGGCACGTACGCGGCGGGCTGCTACAACCGGCTCACCTCACAGGTCGGGGGGCGTCGCGTCGAGAACGAGGACATGGTCAACCTGCCCAACTGGCTGCCGCTGCGCTTCCGCGCCGCCTCGGGCGACTGGCTCTCCCCGGACACCGGCAAGGTCCTCGACCACCGCCTGAGCCTGGACCTCCGCGAGGGCACCCTGGAGCGCATCGTGCGGTACGAGGACACCACCGGACGGTGCTTCGCCGTGCGGCAGCTCCGCCTGCTCCACATGGGCGACCCCCATCTCGCCCTCCTGCGCACCGAGTTGACCCCCCAGGGATGGTCCGGGGAGGTCGAGGTGGAGTCCGGGCTCGACGGCACGGTCACCAACAGCGGGGTGGAGCGGTACCGTGCGCTGACCTCCCGCCACCTCACACACGTCCACACCGGCACCTCGGCGCACGGCACGGTCTGGCTGCGCTGCCGCACCAGGACCTCCGACATCCGCGTCGGCCTCGCCGCACGGACCACGGTGGACGCCCCGGCCGAGGCCGGCAGCGTCAAGGAGAACGGGCGGATCGCCCGCGCGTTCAGGATCGCCGTGACCGACGGCCGCACGGTGACCGTCGACAAGACCATCGCCCTGCACACCTCCCGCGACCCGGCGATCAGCGATCCGCTGTACGCCGCCGTCGACCGGGTACGGCGTGCCCCCGACGTCGACGCCCTGCTGGCCTCCCACCGCACGGCCTGGCAGCAGCTGTGGCGCAACGCCGACGCGGACGTGCCCGGCACGGCCGGCGAGGTGCTGCGCCTGCACCTCTTCCACGTGCTCCAGACACTCTCCCCGCACACCGCCGAACTCGACGTGGGCGTGCCCGCCCGGGGCCTGCACGGCGAGGCGTACCGCGGGCACGTCTTCTGGGACGAGCTGTTCGTGCTGCCGTTCCTGAACCTGCACTTCCCCGAGGTGTCGCGGGCTCTGCTGACCTACCGCCACCGGCGTCTGGAGCGGGCCTGCTTCACCGCCGCCGACGCAGGGCACCGCGGCGCGATGTACCCCTGGCAGAGCGGCAGCGACGGCCGCGAGGAAACCCAGTGGCTGCACCTCAACCCGCGCTCGGGACGCTGGCTGCCGGACCACACCCGGCTCCAGCACCACGTGGGCTCGGCGGTCGCGTACAACGTGTGGCGGTACTGCGAGGCGACCGGTGACATGGAGTTCCTGCACACCAAGGGCGCCGAGATGATGATCCAGATCGCCCGCTTCTGGGCCGACGCCGCCGCGTACGACGAGACGCTGGGCCGCTACCGGATCCGCGGCGTCGTCGGACCCGACGAGTACCACGAGGCATACCCGGGCGCGGCCGGTCCGGGCCTCAACGACAACGCGTACACCAACGTCACGGCCGCCTGGGTCCTCGCCCGGGCCCTCGACGTTGCGCGCACACTGCCCGTGACACGCCACCGCGACCTGTTCGAACGAATCGGCCTGGACCGCGCCGAACTCGACGCCTGGGAGGACGTCTCCCGCAAGCTGTACGTCCCCTTCCACGCCGGTGTCATCAGCCAGTTCGCCGGCTACGGCGACCTCGCGGAGCTCGACTGGGAGGCGTACCGAAGGCGCTACGGCGACATCCGGCGCCTGGACCGCATCCTGGAGGCCGAGGACGACTCGGTCAACCACTACCAGGCGTCCAAGCAGGCCGACGTCCTGATGCTCGGCTACCTCTTCCCGCCCACCGAACTCAAGGCCCTGTTCGAGCGGTTGGGGCACGACCTGGACGACGAGACCTGGCGGCGTACGGTCGACCACTACATGGCCCGCACCAGCCACGGCTCCACCCTCAGCAGCCTGGTCCACGGCTGGGTACTGGCGAGGGCCCGGCGCGCCCGGGCCTGGGCGTTCGTCCAGGAGGCGCTGGCCGGGGACATCGCCGACCTGCAGAACGGGACCACCGGCGAGGGCATCCACCTGGGCGCCATGGCAGGCACCCTCGACCTCGTCCAGCGGGGTCTGACCGGCCTGGAGGCCCGCGACGGCAAGCTCTGCTTCGATCCCGTACCGCTGCCGGAGCTGTCCGAGTACGGTTTCTCGATCCGCTACCGCGGCCACTGGGGCGTACGGCTGCACCTGCAACAGGGGCGGCTGCACATCACCGTGCCCGACTCCGACGAGCCCCCGATCACCGTGGCCGTCGCCGGCGGCCGCACCGTGTCGGTAGCCCCTGGGGAGTCCTGCGCGCTCACCCTGCCCGGCTGAAGTGGCCTGGTGGTTCGCGTGAGATGCGAGACAATTCCATTGCCTGGCGGGGCCGCGGGTGATGGAGTGGGCATATGCGTCACGCTGGAGTATTGGCCCTCTTCGACCGGGACATGCGGGAAGGGGCGCGCCCCGACGCGCCCGGTGCGCGGATCGAGCGCGCGGACGGGGTGGTGCGGCAGATCGGTGCCGAGCACGGCTGGAGCGGGGTGCTCTGGTCGGACCTGGACGAGACGACCGCCGACGAGGCGATCGCCGCGCAGATGCGGTTCTTCGCCGGGCTCGGCCGCGAGTTCGAATGGAAGCTGTACGGCCACGATCTCCCCGTCGACCTGGGCAAACGACTCCGCGCGGCCGGGTTCACACCCGAGCCCGAGGAGACCTTGATGATCGCCGAGTTCGGGCAGCTGAGCCTCGACGCCGAGGTGCCGGAGGGCGTACGGCTCCTCCCGGTGACCGACGAGGCGGGCATCGACATGGTGGCGGACGTCCACGCGCGGGCCTTCGGCCGGGACAGCTCCCGTATGCGCAAGCAACTGCTCGCCCAGCTCGCCGCCGACCCCGACACCGTCGTCGCGGTCGTGGCCCTCGCCGGGGACCGCCCGATCAGCGCCGCGCGCATGGAGATGCTGCCCGGCACCCGCTTCGCCGGCCTGTGGGGCGGCGGCACCGTGGAGGGCTGGCGCGGCCGCGGTATCTACCGCGCCCTCGTGGCCCACCGTGCCCGCGTCGCCGCCGAGCACGGCTACCGCTACCTCCAGGTGGACGCCACCAGCCAGAGCCGTCCCATCCTGGAGCGCCTGGGCTTCGAACCGCTGACCACGACGACGCCGTACGTGTCGCCGGCGGTGCCCGTGGGGGCGTGAGGGTCGCCCACGGATGTAACACATCCCGCCCCAGTGTCACATCCTGGCGGCCAGGATCCGTCGCAGGGTCATGACGACAAACACGAACCAGGACCGGCACCAGCAGCGGCACGAGAACCAGAGCATCCTCCTGGCGGGCGCGAGCGGAGTCCTCGGCACGCATGTCACCCGAGCCCTCACCGAGGCGGGCCACAAGGTCACCGGGCTCGGCCGCGGCCCTGCGAACGGCATCCGGGCCGATCTGCTGGACCGCGAGGCGCTGCTGCGCGCCGTCGACGGCCACAGCTTCGACGTGGTCGTCCACGCAGCCACTTCCCTGAGCAGGCCCCCGCTGCGCCACCGCGACATGCACGCCACCGACGCCCTGCGCACCGAGGGCACCGCCCACCTGATCGAGGCCGCCCGGGCCACAGGCGCCCGGCGGTTCGTCGCCGAGTCGATGGTTTTCGGGTACGGATACGGCGATCACGGCGAGCACGTCCTCACCGAGGAGGACACCTTCGGCCCGCCCGGCCGTACCGCCGAGCTGGAGCGGCACCTCGCGGGTATGCGCGTCAAGGAACAACTGACCTTCGCGGCAGCGGGGTTGGACGGGGTCGCGCTGCGCTTCGGAGCCTTCTACGGCCCCGGCGGCACCGACGCCCTGCTGCCGCTCCTGCGCGGCCGCAAGCTCCCCGTGCCGCGCGACCACGGGCGGGTCCTGCCATGGGTCGAGCTCACCGACGCGGCCCGCGCGGTCGTCGCGGCCGTCGAGCGCGGGCGCCCCGGCCGGGCGTACAACATCGCGGACGACACACCGCTCGGCTTCGGCGGCCACGTCCGCGCCGTGGCCGAGCGGTTCGGTCTCCCGCAGCCGATGACCGTGCCGTTGTGGCTCATGAAGCCGATGTCGTACGCCCATGCGGTGATGTCCAGCACGCTGCGGGTCTCCACGGCGGCGGCACGGCGCGAGTTGGACTGGACGCCGTCCTTTCCGTCCACGCGTGACGGGCTCGCCGCCATGGCGGCGCGGACCTAGGGGGCCTCAGCGTCGTGCGCGCGTCCGGTCGAGCGCCGAGACACCCAGTGCCGCCAGCCCGATCTGGATGAGCCACTCGATCCAGTCGGGTCCGTCGGTGTCGGCGACGCCGAACGCGGCGGCGAGCGCGGACCCGATGAGAGCGGCGACGATGCCGACGAGGATCGTCAGCAGGATGCCGATGCGCTGACGTCCGGGGACGACGAGCCGTCCCAGTACGCCGATGATGATGCCGATGACTATGGCACTGATGATGCCGGAGATCTCCATCTCCACCCCATTTCGTCGGGATACCCCGCACCATGGGTGTTCCCACAGGACGCGGGAGCAGTCCGATCCACTTCACCCATGGCGGTGGCACCACGTCCGCAGGGTGACATCGCGGTCCTTGTGCCGGCGTACAACCAGTTCGTCGTCGGTCAGTTCGAAGCCGGTCGACTTGGCGACGGCCTCGCTCGCCGTGTTCTCCTCCTCGATGCACAGGACCACGCGACGCGGGCGCAGATGCCGGGTGGCGTACTCGGTGACGAGGCGGACCGCCTTGGCGGCCAGGCCCCGGCCGCGGTGGGCGGGTCCGACGCCGTAGGCGAGTTCGGTGTCCCGGGGGTCGGTGGCGCTGCGGAACAACAGGACCTCTCCCAGAGGGAGTTCGCCGTCCGTGGTGATGGCCAGGTGGACGCCCCGTCCTTCGGTCCGTTTCTGGTCGGCGGCCGCGAGGTACGCCTGGGCCGCGTCCGCGCCGAAGGGGGAGGGTACGGGCGTCCAACGGGCCATCTCGGGATCGTCGTACAGCGCGACGAGGGCCGGTGCGTCGTCGTCACGCCACTCGCGCAGACGCAGGCCGAGGCCGTGCAGCCGGAGGGGTGACTGGAGGGGCAGGGGTTCCTGGGCGTCCATGAGGTGATCCTGTCGCGGGTCCGGGTGGGCGGCCAAGGGCGCCCGGCGGGCACGTACGGGGCGCCCTGTCAGGGCACCTACACGCTCGCGTTCCCCGCACGCCGTACCGCCTCACGGATCACCGCCGCCGGATCACCCTCGTGGTACGGCCGCTCGGACGGCTCGATCCCGTCCAGGAACTCCTGGTAGCGGACGGCGTAGGCGAGCTGCGCCAGTGGTTCGGCGAGCGCGAGGGCGCGGGCCGGGTCACTGGCGGGGGCGTGGGCCTTCCAGGCGTCCACCCAGGCGCGCGCCGCCGCGGAGCGCGCCGGCTCGGGGAGGAAGTCCTGCAGTCGCAGGCCGTCCAGGACGGGGTTGCCCCAGTAGGCGTCGGCGAAGTCCACGACGACGGGCGGGCCGTCATGGGCGCGCCAGTTGCCCGGGTGGAAGTCACCGTGGACGACCGTATCCGGCAGACCGCACTTGGCGAGCAGGTGCCAGTGGTCCGTCAACTCCCGTGCCGCGGACCGCTCTTCGGCGGTGATGTCCAGGGGGACGGTGCCGTCGAGCAGGTCCCGGACGCGGGTGACCAGCAGTTCGTCACGGCCGTCCCGCAGCCCTGCGGGACGGTGGGACGCCAACTCCGCCTGCGCCGCGACAAAACGGCGGACGCCGGCCTGTGCCGTCTCGGGGGAGGCTCCCCAGCAGTCCTCTCCTGGAATGTGATCGAGGAGGACACGGCGTTCGCCGACACCCAGGACGGTCGGCACCAGTCCGGGCGCGACCTGCGCGAACGCGCCGATCACGGAGGCCTCGTCGGCGGCGAAGTGCGGTGTCGCCTTCAGCCAGACCGGCCCCTGGCCGGTGGGCAGACGGAAGAGCCCCGCCAGGTTCCAGGTCCTTCGCTGCTCGACCGGGCCGGTCACCGGGCGTCCCGCCGCGGCGAGGGTGCGGGACGCCCAGTCGATCAGCTCCTGCAGTCCGTCGGCCCGCGCCCACGCCGAGCGGAACGGCTCGTGCCCGTTCAACAGCCCCTGGGGGAGCGGACGTTGTTCGAGCGTGCCCGGAGCGGGGTGCGCCCACGCCTCCACGTGGTACGTCACATGGCCGTCGCGCCCGCCCTCGCCCCCCTCCACGGTCAGGAGCCGCAGGACGGCCACGGGCACCCCGAGCACGTCCTCCAACCGGCCCACGACCGGTTCGACCTCGGCCCACCACGGGATGTCCACGGAAAAGGGACCGGCCACGCCGAGGATTTCCTCACCCGACGTCACGCACGCGCTGAAGGTTCGGCTCACGGCGTCAGTCTGGTCGTCGTGGTGACCTGGGGCGACTGAATTATGCCGAGAAGGTCGCGACGCGCTCACCCGGGGAAGGGTGACGGCCGGTCCGCCAAGGCGGGCCGGCCGTCGGTACCCTCGCGGGCGTTCCTGTCACATCGCAGGAGTCGCGCTCCTTGATGTGGACCTTGCCGCCGTGGCCGCGCACAGCAGCCCGAGTACCACGGCCAGGCAGCCGATGATGACGTTGTTGACGATGACGCCGGCGTCCGGATCCGTGCCGACGATCCACGGCGAGACGATCATCCAGACCCCGATGGCGGACGTGGCCCAGCTCAGGCCGTACATCCTCTCGGGTGCGACGGTGAAGCCGAGGGCCAGCAGGCCGATGGCGATGCCAATGATCAGGTTGTGCGGGACCAGAGCGGGCTGGTTGGCCGTGAAGTGCAGTATCCACGGGGATACGGCGCAGTACAGACCGAGCAGGAACACCGGTCCGTCCACGAGCGCCACATCGCGACCACCGAGCATGCGGGCGTACCTCTCCCGCATTTCGGTCACGTCGGGATGGCTGGTTATGTCACCCCTGGGTGAGACGTTGGCCATTACTCGTCTCCTTCGTTCTCAGCAGGCCTGACCGCGAGGTGTACGGTAAGCGCCGCGTGTCTTCATTCTGCTCTTGTTTCTTCCTTATGTGTAGTGGTGGGACGGTAGGGGCTGGTACGGGAGGTCTTGGCGTGACCAGTAAGTTCACCGAGCTTGCGATCGACTGTGCCGATCCCGACGGTCTCGCCAGGTTCTGGTGCTCGGTCCTGGGCTACGAGGTGCAGGAGGAAGGCGACGGAATCGTCACCATTGGCTCCCCTGCGGTGCCTGAGGGCAAGAGCCGTCTCGGCCCAGTGCCGCCGACGATGACCTTCGCGCGCGTCCCCGAGGGCAAGACCGTCAAGAACAGGCTCCACATCGACGTCAACCCCACCGACAGCGAGCAGGACGAAGAGGTCCGCCGCCTGCTCGACCTGGGTGCCCGACACGCCGACGTCGGCCAGACGGGCGAGGAGAGCTGGGTGACGCTTGCCGACCCGGAGGGGAACGAGTTCTGCGTCCTCGCGGGCCGCCATCCCTGAGCGGAGGCCGCACGCCCAAATGAAAGGAGCCCCTCCGAAGATGCTTCTGGCGGCCATTCCCGATGCCTGGTGGTCGACCCCGTACGTCGGCGCCCGCTTCCCCGGTTCGCGGTCCGTCAAGGCGCATCCCGGCCTCGCCGAGGGCGCCAACTGCCAGTTCTTCGCGTACGAGGTGCTCCGGCTGCACGGGATCGACATGCCCGCCTGGCGGTCGAGCGAGCTGTGGCACGACACCGGGCGCACCACCCGCGTGTCCGCGCCCGAACCCCTGGACCTGGTCCTCTTCAACGCCGGCGAGGACGCCTGGGGCGCCCATGTCGGCGTGGTCGTGGACGAAGGGCGGGTGCTCCATCTCAGCGCCGAGATGGGGCGCCCGGCGGTGTGGAGCATGGCCGAGTTCGCCGCGCGCGACCGCTACCGGACCCTCATCGGCTTCAAGCGGGCGAGCCGCGGGTGACTCGGTGCGGTGCCGTGCCGGGCGCGTGGGCGGGGCCCGTCAGTTTTCCGCCGAGTTCCCGGGCCCGCCGGACGAACGCCTCATGGAGGTCGTGGGCGGCACGGGGCACGGAGTCCGAGCGGCGGCGCTGGAGCATGAGCAGGACTCTGGTCGTGTCGTCCGTCAGGGGGCGGTGGGTGATCGCACCCCGTCGTTCCAGCGGGTCGCCGATCACGCTGAAATCGGGCAGCACCGTGACGCCCAGCCCCTCGGCGACCATGAGCTTGCCCATCTCGGCGCCGTCGGTCGAGTACGAGAACGACGGGGCGTGGCCCTCCAGCAGCCGGTGGACGTAACGGTGCATGACGTAACCGGAGCGCATCGCGATCAACGCCTCGTCCCCGTCCAGGAGGTCGGCGACCGACACGACGGCGCGGGAGGCGAGCGGACTGTCCGGGCGCAGGCACAACACCGGGCGGCCGCACAGCAGTTGGGCGGACTCGAAGTCGGCGGGCACGTCGTCGCCGTCCAGCTGGTTCACCAGGCCGAGATCGAACCCGCCTTCGGTCAGGGCCCGGTGGATCTCCGACTGCTGGGCGCCCACCACCTCCACCTGCGTCAGCGGATGCGCCGCGCGGAACTCCTGTACGGCCGGGATGAGCAGCGGCACCGTCGCCGCGTTCACCGTACCGACGCGCACCATCCGGCTGATGCGGTGCTGTTCGCCCGCCGCCCCGCGCAACCGGTCGACCGCGTCGAGCACGTTGATGATGTGAGGCAGCAACTCGCGGCCCTCGGCACTCATCCTGGCACCCGAGCGTTTGCGCTCCAGCAGGTCGACGCCCAGCTCGCGCTCCAGGTTCCGCACCGTCTCGCTCAACGCGGGCTGCGAGACGTGGAGTTCCTCGGCCGCGCGCCGCAGTGAACCGAGACGCGTGACCGCAGCGATGTATTCCAGCTGCTCTATTCGCACCCCCGCAGAATGCGAGGGTCCCGCGCGCCCGTTCAAGGGTTTCCCTGTCACACGTTCGTGAAAATCGGTGGTCCGCGATACGAGACCGGTCGGGTTTTCCTTGACCTTCCGGACCGGTGGCTGCCACGATCGAGCACATGACGATGCGACTGGACCTCACGCGGCGACGCCATGTCGACCTCGCGCGCGTCTCCAGCGCCTCCTGTTGCCCTGCGGCCTGAGTCACCAGCACCCCCGATTCCGCCGCGTCGATCCACCGCCTGAACTCCCGAATTCGTGGGCCATTCACGCCCGCGCAATTCGGCGTTCCCGCATCACCGCAACAGGAGTTTTCCCATGCCCACCGACCCCTTGAAATTCGCCTACTGGGTGCCCAACGTCAGCGGAGGACTGGTCACCAGCAGGATCGAGCAGCGCACCGACTGGGGCTACGACTACAACCGCGAACTCGCCGTCCTCGCCGAGAACAACGGCTTCGACTACGCCCTCAGCCAGGTCCGCTACATGGCGAGCTACGGCGCCGAGTACCAGCACGAGTCGACCAGCTTCAGCCTCGCCCTGCTGCTCGCCACCCAGCGGCTGAAGGTCATCGCCGCCGTCCACCCCGGACTGTGGCACCCGGGCGTCCTCGCCAAACTCGGCGCCACCGCCGACCACCTGTCCCACGGCCGCTTCGCGGTCAACGTCGTCAGCGGCTGGTTCAAGGGCGAGTTCACCGCCCTCGGCGAGCCGTGGCTGGAGCACGACGAACGCTACCGCCGCTCCGAGGAGTTCATCCGCGCCCTGCGCCAGATCTGGACCGAGGACCACACCGAACTCGCCGGTGACTTCTACCGGTTGCGCGACTTCTCCCTCAAGCCCAAGCCGCTGAACACGCCCGAGCGCCCGCACCCGGAGATCTTCCAGGGCGGCAACTCCACCGCCGCCCGCGCCATGGCGGGCCGCGTCTCCGACTGGTACTTCTCCAACGGCAAGGACTTCGACGGCGTCACCGAGCAGATCGCCGACGTCCGCGCCTCCGCCGCCCAAGCGGGCCGTACACCACCGAAGTTCGGCCTCAACGGCTTCCTCATCGCCCGCGACACCGAGGCCGAGGCCCGCGAGACACTCCGCGAGATCGTCGCCCAGGCCGACCGGGAGGCCGTCGAGGGCTTCGGTGCCGCCGTCAAGCAGGCCGGCCAGTCCGCCGCGGACGGCAAGGGCATGTGGCAGGACTCGAGCTTCGAGGACCTCGTCCAGTACAACGACGGCTTCCGCACGGGGCTGATCGGTACCCCCGAGCAGATCGCCGAGCGGATCGTCGCCTACAAGAAGCTCGGCGTCGACCTCTTCCTCCTCGGCTTCCTGCACTACCACGAAGAGGTCGAGTACTTCGGCCGCCGTGTGCTGCCCCTGGTCCGTGAACTGGAGGCGGGACTCCGGGACTCCGAGACCGAGTCCGTCGCCGTCCACGCCTGACCGCGCCCGCCGCCCGGCGGCCCCGCGTACGCCCCGGGCCACCCACACTCCGCTCGCGCACCTTCTGAGCAGAGGTTCGCGCACGTCACGAAATGAGGGCCCATGGCCACCGTCCTGTCCGTCTCCGGCAGTCCCTCCGTCTCCTCCCGCACCGCGAAGCTGCTCCGCCACCTCGACACCCGGCTGATCGCCCAGGGCCACGACGTGATCCCGCTCGACGTCCGCACGATCCCCGCCGAGGCATTGCTGGGGGCCGACTTCAGGCATCCCGCCATCGTCGAGGCCACGGAGCTCTTCGAGCGCGTCGACGGCGTCGTCATCGCCACCCCCGTCTACAAGGCCTCCTACTCCGGAGTCCTCAAGGCGCTCCTCGACCTGCTCCCGCAGTACGCCCTCACCGGCAAGACCGTTCTGCCGCTGGCCACGGGCGGCACCACCGCGCATGTGCTGGCCATCGACTACGCGCTCCGGCCGGTTCTGAACTCCATGGGGGCCGCCCACATAGTCCAGGGCTGGTTCACCCTCGACAAGGACATCGCCACGGGCGAGGACGGCTCCCTCACCGTCGCCCCGGCCGCGACCGAGGCGCTCACGCAGGTCGTCGACCAGTTCTCCGCCGCGCTGGGCCGTGCCCCGATCCTGGCGGCGGCGAGCTGACACCGTGACAGCCAAAGTCATCGCCGACGACGCCGAGGCCCTGGCCGTCGCGGCCGCACTGGCCGAGGAGTTCCGCGTCGGCGCTCCCGAGCGGGACGCCGAACGACGCCTGCCCCGGGCCGAGTTGGACCGGCTGTCGGCCTCCGGACTGCCGGCGGTCACCGTGCCCGCCGCGTACGGGGGAGCGGACGTACGGCAGGAGACGCTGGCCGAGATCTTCCGGCTGCTGGCCTCGGCCGACGCCAGCCTCGCCCAGATCCCGCAGAGCCACTTCGTGTACGTCAACGTGATACACCGTCAAGGCACGCCCGAGCAGCGGGAGTTCTTCTTCGGCGAGGTACTCGCCGGGCGGCGCTTCGGCAACGCCCAGTCCGAGGCGGGCACCCGGCATGTCCAGGACATCCGCACCCGTCTGGAGCAGCAGGCCGACGGGTCGTACGCCCTGACCGGCGTCAAGCAGTACGCCACGGGCGCGCTCTTCGCCGACTGGATCCCGGTCCTGGCCCGCACCGAGGACGACAACCTGCATGTCGCGTACGTCCCGAGGGAGGCGGAGGGCCTCACGGTCGTCGACGACTGGGACGGGATGGGCCAGCGCACCACGGCCAGCGGAACGGTACGACTGGACGCCGTCCACGTCCCCGCCGACCGGGTCCTGCCGCACCACCTCACCTTCCAGGGGCCCCAACTCCACGGTGCTGTCGCCCAGTTGCTGCACGCGGCGATCGACGCCGGGATCGCCGGGGGTGCCCTGGCGGAGGCCGCCGAATTCGTGCGGACGAAGAGCCGCCCCTGGTTCGAGAGCGGCTTCGAGAAGGCCACCGAGGACCCGCTGCTCATCCAGCGCTTCGGTGAACTCGCCCTCCAGGTACGGGCCACTGAGGCGCTGCTCGGCGCCGCGGGCCGTGCGGTCGACGCAGCACGGGCCGACCTGACCGACGACTCGGCGGCCGAGGCGTCGATCGCGGTGGCCGCGGCGAAGGCGCACGCGGCGGCCACCGCCGTGGAGGTGGCGGACGCTCTCTTCGAGGTGTCCGGCACTCGCTCCGCTCTCAACTCCCTGAATCTGCACCGGCACTGGCGCGACGCCCGCACCCACACGCTCCACGACCCGGCCCGCTGGAAGATCCAGCACATCGGCCGTTACGTGCTGAGCGGCACCAAGCCACCCCGGCACGGCCTGCTCTGAGACCCCGGCGTCGACAGTCCTGTTCGAGCCCCCACAACCACCCGATCGGAGACCCCGGTGACCCTCACCTTCCACTGGTTCCTGCCCACCAACGGCGACAGCCGCCACGTCGTCGGCGGCGGCCACGGCACCCCGGCCACCGCCTCCGGCCGGGACCGGCCGCCGTCGGTCGCGTATCTGAGCCAGATCGGCCGCGCCGCCGAGGATCTCGGCTTCGTCGGCGCGCTCACCCCCACCGGTGCCTGGTGCGAGGACGCGTGGCTGACCACCGCGATGGTCAGCCAGAACACCGAGCGGCTGAAGTTCCTGGTCGCGTTCCGGCCCGGTTTCGTCTCGCCGACGCTCGCCGCGCAGATGGCCTCCACCTTCCAGCGGCAGTCCGGCGGACGGCTCCTGCTCAACGTGGTCACGGGCGGCGAGAGCCACGAGCAGCGCGCCTACGGGGACTTCCTCGACAAGGACGACCGCTACCGCCGCACCGGCGAGTTCCTGCAGATCGTCCGGGGGCTGTGGGAGGGCAAGACCGTCGATCTGGCCGGTGAGCACCTCCAGGTCGAGGACGCCACGCTGGCCCGCCTGCCGGACCCCGTCCCCGAGGTGTACTTCGGCGGCTCCTCACCCCTCGCGGGCGAGGTCGCCGCCCGGCACGTCGACGTCTACCTCACCTGGGGCGAGCCGCCCGCCAAGGTCGCCGAGAAGATCGCCTGGATGCGGGGGCTGGCCGCCAAGGAGGGCCGTACCCTCCGCTTCGGTATCCGACTGCACGTCATCACCCGTGACACCTCCGAGCAGGCGTGGGCCGAGGCGAACAGGCTCCTCGACGGCTTCGACCCGGACACCGTGAAGTCCGTCCAGGCCGGACTCGCCCGCAGCGAGTCCGAGGGCCAGCAGCGCATGCTCGCCCTGCACCGCGGCAGCAGGGACAGTCTGGAGATCCACCCGAACCTCTGGGCCGGCATCGGCCTGGTCCGCGGTGGCGCGGGTACCGCCCTGGTCGGCAGCCACGACGAGGTCGCCGAGCGCATCAAGGAGTACCACGCCCTCGGCATCGACGAGTTCGTGCTCTCCGGCTACCCGCACCTGGAGGAGGCGTACTGGTTCGGCGAGGGCGTCCTGCCCCGACTGGCCGCCCAGGGCCTGTGGCAGCACCCGTACGCGACGCCGACGACCCCTGCGGCGCAGGTGCCGTTCGCGAGCTGAACGGTCCCAGGGGCCGGTGGTGGCGGGCTCGTCACTGTGCCGTCGTCCGCAGGGCTTCGAGATGCAACCGGCGCACCTCCGCGGTCTGCCCCTGGACCAGCAGGAACATCGCCTCGCGCGCCAGACGCTGGGCACGGCTGTCCAGGACCATGGAGCGCCCGCCCCCCGCGACGACCGCCGCCGTGGTGGCCGCGCGCATCAGGTCGTACGCCTGGATCCTGAGCGTCAGCCGCTCCTCGACGCCCTCGTGCGGTACGGGGTGGTCGGCGAGTGCGTAGGCCCGTCGCCGGACGGTGTCGAGGCGGTCGCGGAGGGAACGCGCGGTGTCCTTCGCGTCCGGCCCGCCGTCCTCCAGCAGCCCCAGCGCCGCGTACGCCACCCCGAAGGCGGCCGGGGAGGCGTTGGCGTTCCTCGGCCGGTCGACCTGGGCGAACTCCTGCCAAGGGGTGCGCCGCACCAGGGCTTCCTCCGGCAGCCACAGGCCGTCCAGTTCCAGGGAGACCGTGCGGGCGGCGGTGAGTGCCGCGAGCCGCATCGGTGGCGAGGGGCGCATCCCCTTCTGCTCACGGGCCTCGGCGGCGGCGAACACCACCTCCTCGGTGTCGCTCACCCCCGCCAGCATCATCACGTCGTTCAGGCCCCATCCCGTGTACCAGGGCACGGTGCCGTCGAAGCGCCAGCCCCCGCGCTCCGGGGTCACGCGCACTGGGACACGCGGGAAGGCGCGGACATGGGCGTAGGCGACCCCGGAGAGCAACTCCCCGGTGGCCAGCGGGCGCAACAGCCGCTCGCGGACCGGGAACGGGGAGTCGGCCAGCAGTTTCACGGGTGTGTGGTGCTGCTGCTGCACGAACCACGTAGAGCAGCACGCCCCCGCCAGGATCTCGACGATCTCCCGGGCCACCGCGGCGGGCGCGCCCGCCCCGCCGTACTCCACCGGAGCGCCCACGCCCAGCAGACCCGACCGCTTCACGGCCTCGATGTGGCTCTCGGGCACGCCCTCCTGGTCGACCCGCTCGGCGTGCGGCGCGAGGAGATCGTCCGCGAGATGGCGGGCGCGGCTGACGAGGGGGTGGGGCGCGGTGGTCATACGGAGGATTCTCCCGGTGCCGCGGCGCGGGGTGCCGATCCGGGGGGCGTGTCGTCCTGTGGAGGAGTGAGGCTCGACTCGTCGAGGGGCGAGGCCGATTGACTGGTCTACACCCTTGACTGGTACAGACCAAAGCGGTTGAGTGTGCCACCACAACCCCCCACCACGGCCGCCCCCACGCCGTGACCGGCCCGCCGGCACGTGTGCACGAGGCCCTGCTCGAGCCTGCCCTCGGACGGGTGCGGCCGTGTTCCGCAAAGGAGTTGATCCCGTGTCGAGACGCCGCATCTCCGCGGTCCCGACCGCGCTCGTAGTCGGAACCGCCGCTCCCGTCCTGCTGCCCGCCCAGAGCGCGTCCGCCGCACCGTGCTCCAGCTATCCGAGCTGGGTGGCCGGCAGGTCGTACGTCACCGGGGACATCGTCCGCTACACCGACGGCAAGGCGTACATAGCCGAGCACGACAACCCGGGGTACGACCCCACGATCAGCACCTGGTACTGGGAGCCGTACGCGTGCGACGGCGGGCAGAACCCCTCCGGCTTCGTCGTCAGCGAGGCCCAGTTCAACCAGATGTTCCCGAGCCGGAACTCCTTCTATACGTACAGCGGCCTGCGGGCGGCCATGAGCGCCTACCCGGCCTTCGCCAACACCGGCAGCGACACCGTGAAGAAGCAGGAGGCGGCGGCCTTCCTCGCCAACGTCAGCCATGAGACGGGCGGCTTGGTGCACATCGTGGAGCAGGACACCTCCAACTACCCGACCTACTGCGACTGGAGTCGGCCGTACGGCTGCCCGGCCGGTCAGTCCGCCTACTACGGGCGCGGCCCCATCCAGCTCAGCTGGAACTTCAATTACAAGGCCGCGGGCGACGCGCTCGGCATCGACCTGCTGAACAACCCGTGGCTGGTGCAGAACGACGCGGCCGTCGCCTGGAAGACCGCCCTCTGGTACTGGAGCACGCAGACCGGGCCCGGCACGATGACCGGCCACAACGCGATGGTGAACGGCGCGGGCTTCGGCCAGACGATCCGCAGCATCAACGGCTCGATGGAGTGCGACGGCAGGAACCCCGCGCAGGTGCAGAGCCGGGTGAACAACTACCAGCGGTTCGTAGGGATCCTCGGGACTTCACCGGGTGGCAACCTCTATTGCTGACGGCGCACGGTGCCATGATGTCATGCACCTGATCGTCGACCGGCCGACCCGATGAAGGGCACCGAGATGCCAACCCCCCGCACCGCCCTGCTCACCACGACCGCCGCGCTCGCCGCGGCGGTCGTCGCCCCCGCGCCCACCGCTTCCGCCGCGGTTCCGGCCGCCGGCGCCTACTACGTGCAGAGCGCCACCACCGGACTCAACGCCGCCGACAACGGGGGAGCGGTGGAGCAGCACAGACCCAAGGGCAACGAGGACCGCCAGCAGTGGACGCTCAGGGCGAGCGGATCCTCGTACGTCCTGGAGAGCACCGACACGGCGGGCAGCTGCCTCGGCCGCTCCGGAGACCAGGCACGCACCGTCGCCTGTACGAGCACCGACGCGGCGTGGGACGCCACGGAGGTCGGTGCCGACCAATACCGGCTGAAGGTCCCCGGCGCCGAGCGCTACCTCACCGTCGGCGCCAAGGCGTCCGGGTCCAACTACCCTACTCAGCTGGCCGTCGGCTCGGCGAGCGGCCTCGCCGCCTGGTACCTCACCCCCGTCACTCCGACGACCAGCCCCATGCCACCCGCGAACCAGCGCACCCTGGACCAGGTCACGTTCCTCACCTCCCACAACGCCTACGCCAACGGCGTCGACGGCGGCTTCGCCCCGCCCTTCGTGAACCTCGCGCCGAACCAGTCCCGCGGCATCAACCAGCAACTCGCCGATGGTGTACGCGGGTTCATGTTCGACGCTCATCAGACCTCGGACGGCGCCATCCTCTGCCACAACAGCTGCACGCTCGTCAGCAACCCGGTCGCCCTGTGGGTCGACATCCAGCGCATCGTGGACTTCCTCAAGCAGAACCCGAACGAGTTCGCCGCTGTGTTCCTGGAGGACTACGTCGACCCGGGCGTTTTGCGCAGCGAACTCGCCCGCGTCAGCGGTCTGTCCGACGTCCTCTACCGGCCCGACCAGACCGGGGTACGGCAGAACGGCTGGCCGAAGATGGCCGACCTCATCGCGGCCAACGACCGGCTGCTCATCTTCACCGACCACAGCCGTTCCGCCGACCAGTCCGCTGGGCTCACCCGGGACACCTTCGGAGTGATGTACCAGCGCGAGTGGACGGTCGAGAACTACTGGTCCATGGGTTCGGGCATCGGCTCCTCCGACTGGTCCTGCTACAGCCGCTGGTACGACGCGAACACCAACATCCCGCTGACCCGCACCGAGTCCGGCTTCCGTCCGCTGTTCGTCATGAACCACTTCCGTGACGTCGCGGTCACCTCCACGGCGACCACGGACAACACCAAACTCGCCGACCGCGCCCAGCGGTTCTGCCAGCCGGGTGCCCGGAAGAAGCCCAACTTCCTGGCGGTGGACCACTACAACCTGGGCAACACGGCGTCGGCGGTGTCGACCTTGAACGCGTACACGTATCCGTAAGACCCGTACATGTAGGCGTACACGTATCCGTAAAACAGGCGAGAAGGCGCCCGTGGCCCGTGCGAGACTCCGACGATGACCTCGGAGACGATCACCGCGCAGGCCGCGGGCACCTGGACACTGGGAGACATCACCGTCAACCGCCTCGGATTCGGGGCCATGCGGCTGACGGGCAGCGCAGCCTTTCACCACGGCACGCCGAGCGACCGTGACCGGTCGATCGCCGTGCTGCGGCAGGCGATCTACCTCGGCGTCAACCACATCGACACGGCCGCCTTCTACTTCTCGTCCCTGCGCTCCGCCAATGAACTGATCAACAGCGCGCTCAATCCCTACCCTGACGACCTGGTCATCGTCACGAAGGTCGGCCCGCACCGTGAGTACTCCGGGGAGTGGGGCACCGCGGCCCGCCCCGACCAACTGCGCGGTCAGGTCGAGGAGAACCTGCGCCAGTTGGGCCGCGACCACCTCGACGTGGTGAACCTGCGGCGCATGCGTCAGGACTCCATCGCCGAGCACTTCGGCGCCCTTGCCGAGCTGCGGGAGGCCGGTCTGATCCGGCATCTGGGTGTCTCCGACGTCGAGCCCCGGCACCTCGCCGAGGCGCAGGCCATCGCTCCGGTGGTGTGCGTGCAGAACAAGTACGGACTCGGCGCCTCCGCCTCCGGGTCCGACGAGGTCCTTCGGCTCTGCGGCGAGCAGGGCATCGCGTTCGTGCCGTTCTTCGCCATCGCCGGTGACGGTGGGTCGCGCGGTCCGAGCGCCTCGGACGACGGCGAGGTTCGCGCGATCGCCCGCGCTCACGACGCGACTGAGGCCCAGGTCCGGCTGGCCTGGACCCTGCATCAGGGACCGCACGTCCTCGCCATCCCCGGCACGGGCAACCCGGACCACCTCGTGCAGAACGTGGCCGCGGGGGCGCTCCGGCTCACGGACGAGGAGGTGGCGCGGCTGGACGGGCTGCGACACAGGGCCGATTGAGCGCGTCGGCTGCCGCCTCGGGCACGAGGATTCTCGCCCCCGCCGCCCC
>NZ_VJZC01000114.1 GCF_009377185.1 Streptomyces spongiae | reverse complement strand
GACCCCCGCTCCTCAAACGCCGGAGGGGCTGATTTGTCCGCCGGAGGGGCTGATTTGGGGGCTGGGTTTCGCGCTCTTCAGCCCAGCGACTCGAACCGCCACCTGTGCACCGCCCGGGTCACCAACTCCCCGCCCGGCTCGGGCAGCTCGGGCAGGTCGGCGTCGTACGGGGCGTCCCACCAGGTGATGACGAGCACCCGGTCCTCAGGTGCGCGGAAGGTCTCGCGGCGCAGGGGCGAGGAGGGCGGTTCCCACGCGCGGGCCCAGGCGAGGAGCTCCTCGCCCCGGCCCGCCACCGCCCGGGCCTCCCACATCAGGGCGACGGTCACGAGTAGAGGTTCTCCTTGCTCACCTCATGCACGTGGTCGTGGGTGTGGGTGTGCGTGGTGCCCGGGACGTGCGGGTCCGTCACCGGGAGGGACGAGTCCGCCGAGAGGTCCCAGTCCGAGGCGGCGCGCCCCCGGGTGACCATCTCGGCGCCCAGCGCCGCGACCATGGCGCCGTTGTCCGTGCACAGCTTGGGCCGGGGGACGCGGAGCCGGATGCCCGCCGCCTCGCAGCGCTCCTGAGCGAGGGCGCGCAGGCGGGAGTTGGCCGCGACGCCACCGCCGATCATGAGGTGGTCGACGCCCTCGTCCTTGCAGGCCCGTACGGCCTTCCTCGTCAGCACGTCCACGACCGCCTCCTGGAAGGACGCCGCCACATCGCGCACCGGGACCTCCTCCCCCGCCGCCCGCTTGGCCTCGATCCAGCGGGCCACGGCCGTCTTCAGGCCGGAGAAGGAGAAGTCGTACACCGCGTCGCGCGGGCCGGTCAGCCCGCGGGGGAACGCGATCGCCTCCGGGTCGCCCTCGCGCGCGTACCGGTCGATGACCGGCCCGCCCGGGAAGCCCAGGTCGAGGACGCGCGCGATCTTGTCGAATGCCTCGCCCGCCGCGTCGTCGATGGTCGAGCCCATGGGCCGTACGTCGGAGGTGATGTCCGTGGACAGCAGGAGGGAGGAGTGCCCGCCGCTCACCAGCAGCGCCATCGTGGGCTCGGGCAGCGTGCCGTGCTCCAGCTGGTCCACACAGATGTGGGACGCCAGGTGGTTGACGCCGTACAGCGGCTTGCCCAGCGCGTACGCGTACGCCTTCGCCGCCGAGACGCCGACGAGCAGCGCACCCGCGAGGCCCGGCCCGGCGGTCACCGCGATCCCGTCCAGGTCGCGCGCGCTCACCCCGGCCTGCTTCAGCGCGCGGTCGATGGTCGGCACCATCGCCTCCAGATGGGCCCGGGAGGCGACCTCGGGCACCACACCGCCGAAGCGGGCGTGCTCGTCGACGCTGGAGGCGATCGCGTCCGCGAGCAGGGTGGTGCCGCGGACGATGCCGACGCCGGTCTCGTCGCAGGAGGTCTCGATGCCGAGTACGAGGGGCTCGTCGCGTGAGTCAGCCATTGATCTCGGTTCCTTGTACGCCGTTCGCGGAGGGTGCACCCGCGGCCGCGCCGTTCTCGGGTGCCGTACTGAGTCTCATCACCAGGGCGTCCACGTTGCCCGGCTGGTAGTAGCCGCGCCGGAAGCCGATGGGCACGAAGCCGAAGCGCTCGTACAGCTTCTGGGCGCGGACGTTGTCGACGCGGCACTCGAGCATGATCTCGGCGCAGTCGAACTCGGTGGCGGCCCGCAGCAGTTCCGTCAGCAGCCGCGCGCCGAGCCCGGTGCCCCACTGGTCGCGGGCGACGGCGATGGTCTGGACGTCGGCGAGGTCTCCGGCGGCCGCGAGCCCCCCGTACCCCACGAGGCGCTCCCCCTCGACCGCCACGACGTACCGCCGCGTCGCCTCCGGCCCTCTCGCATGGGCCAACTCGGACCAGAACATGCCCCGCGACCAGGCGTCCTCGGGGAAGAGGTCCTTCTCCAGCTCCAGTACGGGATCGATGTCCCACCAGCGCATCTCGCGCAGCACGGAGGTCTCGGTCACTTGGGGGTGACCACCTTGTAGTTCTTGGGCACCTGCGCGTCGGGCCGCCGCAGGTAGAGGGGCCGGGGGGCGGGCAGTTCCCCGCCCGCGGCCAGCTTCTCCGCGGCCAGCGAGGCGAGCGCGGCCGCCGACACGTGCTCGGGCTCGTGCGCCTGGGGGAAGGTGTCCGGGTACAGCAGCGCCCCGGCGCCCACCGCCGGGAGTCCGGCCACGGCGTCGGCGATCTCGGCGGGCCGGTCGACGGCCGGGTCGGTCACCCGTGTTCGGGAGTCCGCGTACCGCGCCCAGTACACCTCCTTGCGGCGGGCGTCCGTGGCCACGACGAACGGCACGTCGAGGTCGGACGCGTACGCCAGCCCGTCGAGCGTGCACAGTCCGTGGACGGGGACGCCGAGGGCGAGCCCGAAGGTGTCGGCGGTCATGAGGCCGACGCGCAGCCCCGTGTACGGGCCGGGGCCGATGCCGACGACGATGCCGGTGACGGCGTCGAGACGCGTGCCCGCCTCGGCGAGGACCCGGTCGACGGCGGGCAGCAGGAGTTCCCCGTGGCGGCGTGCGTCCACCTGGCTCGACGAGGCGACGACGTCCGTCCCGTCGTGCAGCGCGACGGTCACGGCGGGGGTGGCGGTATCCAGAGCGAGCAAGAGCACGCAAACAGCCTACGGCGCCCGAGCCGCGCTGACGGCCGCCCGGGACCACCGCCCCTCTCCTGCTAACGTCACAACGAAGAATTGCTCGAACTACGTACAAGACATCAGAGCCGTACTCAGGTACGAGAGGTGGGCGCAGAAGGTGGCCAGAAGCAGCTCGGGATTCGTGGCCGGGCTCACCGCGGCGGCCATCGCCGCAGTCGGTTTCCTCGCCTACCAGGCGTCGGCGAACGTGCCGGACGACCTGGGCCAACCGTCCGCCACCAAGTCCCCGGCGGACGTGAAGTCGAAGGCACCCGCGGACGAGAAGGCCCCGGCGGCCGTGCCGGACCGCTCGGGCACCGGCAAGCGCGTCGTGTACTCGCTCACCGACGACCGCGTCTGGCTGGTCGGCACGGACAACAAGGCCACCCGCACCTTCGAGGTCACCCCCAGCACGGTGGACCCCGCGCCCGCCACCTACAAGGTCACCTCACGCACGAACTCCACGACCGGCTCCGACGGCACCCCCATCGAGCACGTCGTCCGCTTCACCACCGTCGACGGCGTCGTCATCGGCTTCAGCGCCGCGGTCGACGGCTCCACCCCCGAGCCGGACCCCACCTCCAAAACAGGCGGCATCCGCGAGTCCCGCAAGGACGGCAACGCGTTGTGGCAGTTCGCCACGATCGGCCGCCCGGTGGTGGTGGTCAAGTAACAGGGCGAGGATGCGCCCGTACTGTCAGGGGCGCGGGGAACTGCGCAATCTTCTAGGGGCGCGGGGAACTGCGCATTCTTTTAAGGGGCGCGGGGAACTGCGCGGTTTTCAGGGGCGCGGGGAACGGCGCGACAAGCCACGACGCACCCGCAGCGAACAACGAACCCGCAGCCCCCTAGGCAGCCTCCGGGCTCCGCACACCCTCGCCCTCCGCCGGAGGCACCGGCGGCGTAGACACCACCCGAGCCGCCACACAAGAAGCCAACAACTCCCGCATCGACACTCCGGGCACCCCAGAATCCCGCACAGCCCGCGGCAGCGCCGGCAGCGACTCTCGTTCTGAAGCCTGCATGGGACGCCTCCTGAAACCTGGGGGCGGAGCAGGTCGGGCACACCAACTTAGGTACACCTAACCAAGGACCACTACCATGTGACCACGCAGAAGGCACCCCGCGCAACATCTTGCCGACGGGATGTCGGAACCTTCACGCGTTCATGCCGACAGCACACTCAGATCCACGCTCGCCCACCGCTCCCCGACCCCGCGGAGCGTCACGTGGCGCACCTCGTCCGTCGTGTCCCCCACCGCCCGGTGGATGACGACGTGCAGCCGGTCCTCCGTCAGCTCCTCGACCTTGCCCTCGCCCCACTCCACGACGACCACCGAGTCGGACAGCGACACGTCGAGGTCGAGGTCCTCCATCTCGTCGAGCCCGCCGCCCAGGCGGTACGCGTCGACGTGCACGAGCGGCGGCCCGTCCCCCAGGGAGGGGTGCACGCGCGCGATGACGAAGGTCGGGGACGTGACCGCGCCCCGCACGCCCAGCCCCTCGCCGAGCCCCCGGGTCAGCGTCGTCTTGCCGGCGCCGAGCTCCCCGGTGAGCATCACGAGGTCGCCCGCGCGCAGCAGCTTGGCGAGACGGCGGCCCAGCTCCCGCATCTGCTCGGGGGCGTTGACGGTGAGTTCCACGGACGCGGGGGCGGCCCGGTGCTCACCCGGGCTGTGCGGTGCTGCTGGTGCTTCCATAACCGCCAACGGTAGCCCCTGCCGGGACGGCACCCGCGCGTGTGAGGAGGTCGGCGAGGCGGTCCGTGACCACCTCCGGGTGCTCCAGCATCACCAGGTGCCCGGCGTCCGGCACGAGCACCAGTTCCGCGTCCGGCAGCAGGTCCGCGATCGCCTCACTGTGCTCGCTGGGCGTCACGAGGTCCTTGACGCCGGCCAGCACGAGCACGGGCAGCTCGGCGAACTGCGCGAGCGCCTCCGTCTTGTCGTGCTCGGTGAAGGCGGGGTAGAACTCGGCGACCACGTCGATGGGCGTGCCCTCGATCATCCGCTCGGCGAACCGCGCGACCGCCGGGTCGACGTCCCGGGACGCGAACGAGTACCGCTTGATGATCCCGGCGAACAGGTCGGCCGTGGCCCGCCGCCCCTTCTCCACCAGCTCGGCCCGCTGTCCGAGCGCCCGCAGCACGCCGGGCAGGACGCGCCGTACGGCGTTGACGCCCGCGACCGGCAGTCCGAAGTTCACCTCGCCGAGCCGCCCCGACGACGTGCCGACGAGCCCGATACCGGCGACGCGGTCGCGGATCAGCTCGGGGTAGTGGGCGGCCAGCGCCATTATCGTCATGCCGCCCATGGAGTGCCCGACGAGCACGATCGGCCCCTGGGGCACCGCCGCGTCGATGACCGCCTTCAGGTCGCGCCCGAGCTGGTCGATGGAGACCGGCGGCTGGTCCTCCGCCGGGGCCGGGCCGCGCCCGGAGCGCCCGTGGCTGCGCTGGTCCCAGTGCACGGTCCGCACGACACCGCGCAGCGCGGCCCGCTGGAAGTGCCAGGAGTCCTGGTTGAGGCAGTAGCCGTGGCAGAACACGACGGTGACCGGGGCCGGGGCCTTGCGTCCGAAGAGGCGGCGCCGGCGCGGGGCGAGAGATGCCTCGGCCTCGACGTCGTCCACCTCGTAGTACAGCTCGGTGCCGTCGTCCGCGTACGCCTTGCCGGGTGTGCCGCGCAGCGATCCGTACGGTCCCGCCGAGTCGAGGGCGAGCCGGGCCTTCTGGCGCATGCCGCGGCCCACCGTGAGCCGCTCTATGGCGACTCCGGCGGCGGCGCCGGCGGCGATCACGCCTATCGCGGCGCCCGCGATGCTGCCGACCTTGCGCCAGTTGCCGGCGGCGGAGGCGGCCGAGGCCGCGTTCGCGACGGCCTCCATGGCCTCCGCGCTGCTCTCGCTCACATCCCGCTCCTCTTCGCCGGGGTCCGGTGCCTCACTCGGGCGACCGGACTGGTTCTCGTACTGTCCTCTGGTCGGGGTGGTACTGGTTCTGCCATGCCGCACACCTACGCGGAGTTACCCGTTTCGTTGTTCACCGGAGACGGTCGCCGTTCACCCAAGACCGTCGCCTATGACGGTTCCTCGTTGACATAGACGCGCGGCACGCGCGTTCCGATCCGGGTGACGATTTCATACGCGATGGTCCCGGCCGCCTGCGCCCAGTCCTCGGCGGTCGGTTCGCCCCGGTCACCAGGCCCGAAGAGCACCGCCTCGGTGCCGGCGGGCGGTTCGTCCCCGCCGAGGTCGACCACGAACTGGTCCATCGCGATCCGCCCGGCGACCGTCCGCCACTTGCCGCAGACCAGTACCGGACCGGTGCCGGAGGCGTGGCGCGGGATGCCGTCCGCGTAGCCGACGGGCACCAGGCCGAGGGTCGTGGCGCCCGGGGTGACGTAGTGGTGGCCGTAGGAGACGCCGTGCCCGCCGGGGACGCGCTTGACCAGGGCGAGGGACGCGCTCAGTGTCATCACCGGCCGCAGTCCGAAGTCCGCGGGGGCGCCGATCTCGGGGCTGGGCGAGATCCCGTAGAGCGAGACCCCCGTCCGTACGAGGTCGAAGTGGGACTCGGGGAGGGTGAGGGTGGCGGGCGAGTTGGCGATGTGCCGCACCTCGGGGCGGGCGCCCTGCCGCTCGGCGTGGGCCACCATCTCGCGGAAGCGGGTGAGCTGGGCGGCGATGGAGGGGTGGCCGGGCTCGTCGGCGCACGCCAGGTGGGACCAGAGACCGGTGACCGTGAGGAGCCCGTCGGCCTCGGCGCGCAGGGCCTCCGCGACGAGGTCCGGCCAGTCGTCGGGCTGGCAGCCGCTCCGGCCGAGCCCGGTGTCCGCCTTGAGATGCACGCGCGCGCGTACGCCCGCCGCTGCCGCCGCCCCGGTGAGCTCCCGCAGGGCCCACAGTGCGCTGACCGAGACGTCCAGGTCGGCCTCGACGGCCTCCCGCCAGGGGCCACCGGGGGTCCACAGCCAGCACATGATGCGTCCCGGCAGCCCGGCCGCGCGCAGGGCGAGGGCCTCCTCGGGCGTGGCCGTGCCCAGCCAGGCGGCCCCCGCGGCGACGGCCGCCCGGGCGCACGGCACGGCCCCGTGGCCGTACGCGTCGGACTTCACGACGGCCATCAGGGCCGCGCCCGGCGCGTGCGCGCGCAGCGCCCGCACGTTGTCCCGCAGGGCGGCGAGATCGATCTCGGCGCGGGCACGCAGGGGCGCGGTCGGCGGTACTGCTGTCTCAGTCATCGCGCCCAGTGTCTCAGAGGGGGGACAACTGCCCGCTGGGGAGCATGCGCAGAGGCGGTACGCCCGTTCCTGTCGTACGACCAGCGAACGCGGAACGCGCGGGCGGATGAGTGCGCCGCGCGCGTGAGGTCACCCGATATGAGGGCTCATCGACGCCAAATCGCCATATCGTCACGTACTGTCACGAAGGACACACACGGTGTCCCCGATCGGGTGATCTACGGGCGATCTAGAGGGGTTGGTATGTGCGGAATCGTGGGGTACGTGGGCTCGCAGTCCGCGCTCGACGTGGTCCTCGCCGGTCTGAAGCGGCTGGAGTACCGGGGGTACGACTCGGCGGGCGTGGCGGTCCTGGCCGACGGGGGTCTGGCCGCCGCCAAGAAGGCCGGGAAGCTGCTCAACCTGGAGAAGGAGCTCGTCGGCCACCCCCTGCCGACCGGCCGCACGGGCATCGGCCACACGCGCTGGGCCACCCACGGCGCCCCCACGGACGCCAACGCCCACCCGCACCTCGACAACGCGGGCCGGGTGGCCGTCGTGCACAACGGCATCATCGAGAACTTCGCCTGTCTGCGGGCCGAGCTGGCCGAGCGCGGGCACGAACTGGCCTCCGAGACGGACACCGAGGTGGTGGCGCACCTGCTGGCCGAGGAGTTCTCCTCCGGCGCGGACCTCGCGGAGGCGATGCGGCTGGTGTGCCGTCGGCTGCAGGGCGCGTTCACGCTGGTCGCGGTGCACGCGGACGAGCCGGACGTGGTGGTGGGCGCCCGCCGGAACTCACCGCTCGTGGTGGGCGTTGGAGAGGGCGAGGCCTTTCTCGCCTCGGACGTCGCCGCGTTCATCGCCCACACGCGGTCGGCGATCGAGCTGGGTCAGGACCAGGTGGTGGAGCTGCGCCGGGACGGAGTGACGGTGACGGGCTTCGACGGCCACCCCGCCGACGTGCGTGCGTACCACGTCGACTGGGACGCGTCGGCAGCCGAAAAGGGGGGTTATGACTACTTCATGCTCAAGGAGATCGCCGAACAGCCCAAGGCGGTCGCCGATACGTTGCTGGGGCGCGTCGACGCCGCGGGTTCGCTGACGCTGGACGAGGTCCGGATCAGCACCTCCGAGCTGCGCGAGATGGACAAGGTGGTCATCGTCGCGTGCGGTACGGCGTTCCACGCGGGCCTCATCGCCAAGTACGCCATCGAGCACTGGACCCGTATCCCGTGCGAGGTGGAGCTGGCGAGCGAGTTCCGCTACCGGGACCCGATCCTAGACCCGCGCACGCTGGTCATCGCCATCTCCCAGTCCGGCGAGACCATGGACACGCTGATGGCGCTGCGGCACGCCCGCGAGCAGGGCTCCAAGGTGCTGGCGATCTGCAACACCAACGGCTCGACGATCCCGCGCGAGTCGGACGCGGTGCTGTACACGCACGCGGGCCCGGAGGTCGCGGTCGCGTCCACGAAGGCGTTCCTGACCCAGCTGGTCGCGTGCTACCTCGTGGCGCTCTACCTGGCCCAGGTGCGCGGCACGAAGTGGGCCGACGAGATCCAGGCGGTCGTCCGGGAGCTGTCCCGCAGTTCCCAGGACGTCGATCGGGTCCTCGACACCATGGAGCCGGTACGGGAACTGGCGCGCTCCCTCGCCGGCAAACGCACGGTGCTGTTCCTCGGCCGGCACGTGGGCTACCCGGTGGCACTGGAGGGCGCCCTGAAGCTGAAGGAGCTCGCGTACATGCACGCGGAGGGCTTCGCGGCGGGCGAGCTGAAGCACGGGCCGATCGCGCTGATCGAGGAGGATCTGCCGGTGGTGGTGGTCGTGCCGTCGCCTCGTGGGCGGTCCGTCCTCCACGACAAGATCGTGTCGAACATCCAGGAGATCCGGGCAAGGGGCGCGCGGACGATCGTGATCGCGGAGGAGGGGGACGAGGCGGTCGCCCCGTACGCGGACCACTTGATCCGCATCCCTGCCACGCCAACGCTGCTCCAGCCGTTGGTCGCGACGGTGCCGTTGCAGGTGTTCGCGTGCGAGCTGGCGACAGCCCGGGGCAACGAGGTGGATCAGCCTCGGAACCTGGCGAAGTCGGTGACGGTGGAGTGAGCGTGGGTTTTCAGAGCTTCGAGGAAGGGGGTGAAGGCTCCAGCCGGGAAGGTGAGGGTTGCCCTGGCCGGGGCCTTTGAGTCGCGGACGGCTATGTGGGTGGGGGTGGTTGCGATCTCCACGCACTCGTTGCCGTCGCCCGGGCCGGAGTAGGACGACTTCCGCCAGTTGTCCATGGGGTTCCTCACAGCTCTTTCGCCAGCTTGTGGATGAAATCACGCGACTGTTCGGGTTCGAGCGACGCAGCCTCCACTCTACGGAAACTCGTTCGGTAGGTGCTGAGCTGCGCCTCGGAATCAATAAAGGCTGAGCCATGGAGCGCGTCGCGGACCACTGTGTCCAGCTTGGGCAGGGGACCTCCCACGTACGTCATCGTGCTTGCGGCGCTGGCGAAGCCGTCCAGGTCGAAGGGAATGACGCGCAAGGTGATGTGGTCCGCTTCGGAGAGCTCAAGGAGCCGGACGAGCTGGGCCTTTGAGGTGTCACGGTCGCCGACCCTGATCCGAAGCGCCGCCTCATGGATCACTGCTTCGTACGGGATGGTGATCTCCTGACGCGCCTTTCGGTGCCGAATGCGCAACTCAAGCTCGTCTGGGGTGAGTTCGGGCAGCCTCGCCGAGAAGACGGCACGGGCGTAGTCCTCCGTCTGCAGCAGGCCCGGCACGTACAGGATGGCCACGTGACGCTGGAACCGGGCGTGGTGCTCCAGCTCGGACAGGTCCAGAAACGACGTGGGCAGCAGGCCCCGGTACTCCTCCCACCAGCCCCGTGCCCGGTCGGTGGCCATGGTGACCAGAGCGTCGATGAACTCGCCGTCCGTGCAGGCGTAGTGGGACGCGAGACGGCGGAGCCGCTTCTCGCTCACGCCTGCGAGCCCGGACTCGATGTGGGTGATCTGAGCGGGGCTCACTCCGAGAAGCGCAGCCGCCTGGCGGGCGTTGAGGTCTGCCGCTTCACGGAGCCTGCGCAGCTCAGTTGCCAGACGCATCTGGCGGGCCGTTGGTTCACGCCTCACAGCTCTCGACCGCTCCTAGGTTCAACGCGCCCGCAGGCGCTACTCGTTCGGAGTCAGGTTACGCGACCGGCTTGCTGAATCTCTAAATTTAGACCTACTGTCGGTGATGCGACGCACACGCTGCGGAACGCCGGGACCCCGGAAGCGCACCACTCCGTCCTGCCACGACGGCTGCGGCACTGCCACCGCCCGCGCACCCCGCAGATCTCCGAAACCCCACCACCGAACCGGAGCTGACGCATGCCCGAAATCGCCGAGAAAAGCGAACCGTGGGAGTACTCCCTCCACATCCCCAACGACGCACGAGCCGTCACCATCAGCCGCCGCACCCTCCGACTGGTCCTCACCATGCACGGCCTGATCGGCCTCGTGGACACCGCCGAGTTGCTGGCGACGGAGCTGGTCTCCAACGCCGTACGTCACACCAAGGGGCCTGCCGCCCTGAAGATTTCCTGGTCGGCAGGTGTGCTGAGAATCGGCGCATGGGACACCGACCCCGAACCACCCGAGCCGCCAGAGCGGTTGGAGCAGCTCCCCGAGCTGGAGGACGGGCGCGGGCTGGCGCTGGTCCGGGCCTGCTCCGACCTGTGGGGCTGGCAGCCCCTGACCGGACACGGCAACTGGGTCAAATACGTCTGGTGCGAGTGCGCCGCGTGACCGCCCTCCCTCCCCGAAGGAGTGAACGTGTCCCGATCGCCCCATCGATCCACCCTTGATCAACTCAGGTTGCGCACATGGTCACATCAGCCCACGAGGGCATGCACCGGATCTTCCAGGAGCGGCCCGAGATCCTCACGCCCGTTCTCGGAGTGCTGGGTATCGCGCTACCCGAGAAGGCGACCGTGCACGCCGTCACCACCGACGCGACGGAGACCAGGCCACTGGTGCGCCACGTCGACACCGTGCTGCGCGTCGCCCCGTCCGACGGGGAGGACTTCCTGCTCGCCGTCGAGGCGCAGGAGCGCCGGGATCGGAAGAAAGCGTCGAGCTGGGCGTACTACGTCGCCTTCCTGGAGGCGAAGTACGACCTGCCGGTGACGCTGCTCGTCGTCTGCCGCGACCGGGCCACAGCCAAGTGGGCGGCAGGCCCCTTCGCCCGCCCGAACCGCGGCTGGACCGCCCAGCGGACGTACCCGCTGGTCGTCAGTCCGGACAACCTTCCGGTGATCACCGACGAGAGAACCGCGGCCAAGCAGCCGGCGTTGGCCGCCTTCTCCGCCCTGGCGCACGCCCACAGCCCCGACATCGACGCCATACTGGACGCACTGGGCCGTGCCCTGGAGGGGATGGACTGGAGTGCCGCCGGTTATTTCTACCAATTTCTGGACGTCACCCTGGGGGAGACCCCTGCCGGAGACAAATGGAGGGACATCGTGACTTTCGTCAATTACTTCCCCGGCCGGGGCACCGTGCTTGAAAAGGCCTACCTCGAAGGCAAGACCGAAGGTGAGGCCACGGGCGAGGCCAAGGGCGAGGCCCGGGGCGAAGCCAGGGGCGAGGCCAGGGGCGAGGCCAAAGGGGTCCTGCGCGTCCTTGAGGTGCGCGGCCTCACCATCAGCGACGAAGTGCGCGAACGCATCACCACGTGCACCGACCTGGACCGCCTCAACGACTGGCTCGACCGGGCCGGTACCGTCAAGCGTGCCGAAGATCTGTTCACCGAGATCGGAGAGTCCTCACCGAACCCCGCGGAACAGGGCTGACGGGCTGCGGTAACCCGGCCTGTGACGGTGGAGTGACCGGCAGGGCACCCCGCATCGCAGGGTGAGGGCTTGGTGCTGATCCACACCCTGATCAGGCGACGTCGCACTTCTCCAGCAGAGTTGTTCTCGCCTGCGGTACGCCCTTGGCGTCCTCCTGGAGTACGACGGAGTAGCAGCGATACGTCCGGGAGTACGAGGTACCGAACATGCTGGCCTCCTCGTACGCCGCGAAGAACTCGACAACGGTGGTGAGGGATTCTCCGGATCGCGTGGAGGACACAAGCCGGCCGTCGTGTCGCTGCGCGATGTCCCGCGTCCGTGCCTCGCTCGGGTAGCGGTCCCGCAATTCGTTCAGCATGTCGCCCGCGTAGGACCGGGCCAGGGTTGCCGCCCTCCGCACTGCCTCACGCTCGTTGCGCTCGTTCGCCTGCTCCTGGCGGTGGCCCATGTACATGAGCACCGCCGCGGCGAGCAGAACCGCCACGATGGGCGCCATGAGGGCTATGAGGCAGCCACGGGACGGTGCCCCGTCACGGACCTGCCGTGACGGGGCACCATGCCGGAATGGGCCGGAACTCACTGTTCCCCTGGACTGAGAGCAGCGGGAGGGCCATACGTCATGAATGCCTCCGCGCAGGCAGTAGCGCCCGCCTTGTTCGGATGGTAGCTCTCCCGGCTGAGGCAGGTGTCTCCGGTGAACCACCAGCACAGCTGGGTGTGGGGGTCGCCGTGGTGGAAGTCGCCCTCCCCGTTCGGTCCCGCCACGACCCCGTTGATTCCCTCCGGGGCAGCGCAGATGCGCTATTCATCAGGTCAACAACCTCGGACCGGCAGATTCCGCCCCGCGGCCACACCATCAAGCGACAGCAGACCCACTCAAAGACGCACGAACCGCCCACTCACGCGGTGTACAACGGCGCGTCCTTGCCCAGACGACTTGGTTCCGCAGCACGGTGATGGCGCACAGCGGCGCTGCTCCACTGGTTTTCCAGGGTTCCGGCCTCTTCGCTGACGGCTCTGCACGGGCGGCCGTAAGGTGCGGAGCATGAGCATCATCGGGGTCGGCATCGACGTGGCCGAGATCGACCGCTTCCGCGTCTCCCTGCAGCGCACACCGGGCCTGGCCGAACGCCTCTTCGTGGACAGCGAGTTGCTCCTCCCGAGCGGCGAACGCCGGGGTGTGGCCTCCCTGGCGGCCCGCTTCGCCGCGAAGGAGGCGCTCGCCAAGGCCCTGGGCGCCCCGCCGGGCCTGCACTGGACGGACGCCGAGGTCTACGTCGAGGGCACCGGACAGCCCCGCCTCCGCGTCAAGGGCACGGTGGCCGCCCGCGCCGCCGAACTCGGCGTCACGTCCTGGCACGTCTCGCTGAGCCATGACGCGGGGGTGGCGTCGGCGGTGGTGGTGGCGGAGGGGTAGGCCCCGGGAACGGCAGGCCCCGGGGTGGCCTCGGGGTGCCGATCAGCGACGTACGGGAGACTCGACAGCATGCGTAGTGCGTACCGCGTGGAAACCGTCCGAACCGCCGAGCGCGAGCTCATGGCCAGGCTCCCCGACGGCGCCCTCATGCAACGGGCCGCCGCCGGTCTGGCCGCGGCCTGCGCGGACCTGCTCGGCCGTGTGTACGGCAGTCGCGTCGTCCTCCTGGTCGGCAGCGGCGACAACGGCGGCGACACCCTGTACGCGGGCGCCCGTCTCGCCAAGCGCGGCGCGGGCGTCACCGCCGTCCTGCTCAACCCCGACCGCACCCACCCCGGCGGCCTCAGGGCCCTGCGCCGGGCGGGCGGCACCGCGATCCCGCCCCACCGGGCCGACCGGGCGGTCCACCGCGCCGACCTCGTCCTCGACGGCATCGTCGGTATCGGCGGCAAGGGCGGCCTCCGCCCCGACGCCGCGCCCCTCGCCGAGCTCGCGGCCGCGTCCCGCGCGGCCGTGGTCGCCGTGGACCTCCCGTCCGGTATCGAGCCCGACACGGGCGAGGTGCGCGGCACGGCCGTCCGCGCCGACCTGACGGTCACCTTCGGCACGCACAAGCCGGGCCTGCTCATCGACCCGGCGCGCGAGTACGCCGGTTCCGTACGCCTCGTCGACATCGGGCTCGCCCTCCCCGCAGACCCGGACCTTCAGGCACTGCAGCACGCGGACGTGGCGGCCCTCCTGCCCCGTCCCGCCGCCGAGAGCGACAAGTACCGGCGGGGTGTCGTGGGCATCGCGGCCGGTTCCGCCCGCTATCCCGGCGCGGCCGTCCTCGCCGTCTCGGGCGCCCTGCGCGGCGGCGCGGGAGCCGTACGGTACGTCGGTCCGGCCGGTGACGCCGTGATCGCCCGCTTCCCGGAGACCCTCGTGTCGGACCGTGGCCCGAAGCGGGCGGGCCGGGTGCAGGCATGGGTCGTGGGCCCGGGCGCCGGGGACGACGCGGGGCCCGTGGCCGAGGTGCTCGCCACCGACGTGCCCGTGCTGCTCGACGCGGACGGCCTCCGCCTGGCCGACCTGGACGCCGTACGCGCCCGTAGCGCGCCCACGCTGATGACCCCGCACGCCGGTGAGGCCGCGGCGCTGCTCGGCACCTCGCGCGGGGAGGTCGAGGGAGCGCGCCTGACCGCCGTACGGGACCTCGCGCGCCGCTATGACGCGACCGTGCTCCTCAAGGGCTCCACCACGCTCGTCGCCGGTCCCGACGGCGGCACGGCCCGGGTGAACCCGACCGGCACGCCCTGGCTCGCCACCGCGGGCAGCGGCGACGTCCTCTCGGGTCTCGCCGGCTCCCTGCTGGCCGCCGGCCTGACCGCCCTGGACGCGGGGAGCGTCGCGGCCTACGTCCACGGCCTGGCGGGCCGGTACGCCGCGGACGGCGCCCCCGCGGGCGCGCACGACGTGGCGGAGGCGATCCCGGCGGCGTGGCGGGACATCCGCGACTGACTACTCAGCAAGCGGCTGCCCCAGCAGCTCCCCGCGGACTTCAGCAGCCTTGCTCGAGCCGGTCGATCGCCTCCTGGACCATTCCGAGGTACTCGACCTCCTCGCACCGGGGCTTGCTCCCCATCCGGTACATGTCGATGCAGTCGTAGAGGTACTCCCCGAGGTCCTCGTCCGGCAGATCGGCGGCCAGGTCGCTGCACACACGTCCGGCGAATTCCGACTCGACACGCGTAGATCTACGGCGTACGACATCCCGGATCCGTACGGCATCACGAAGGCGCATGGCAACGACCACCTCAGAACCCCCCGACGGTGCGGGAGGCGGCTCGCTCCCGGCAGCCGGACGCTATCCCCTCCCCCACCCGCGGTCCATACCTTCGACACAAGTCATACACAGGGACGCAGGGACACAGGGTGGCGTGACGGACACCACGCCGCTGATCCGTTCGTACTCCGTTAACAATGGAATGTGATCTCACCGGTCTCCTCGTTGCCGCGGAGCGCCCACCGGCCCAGGCCGGAGGCGACTCCCTACGTCGACCTCACCCGTGCCGAGTGGAGCGCCCTGCGCGACAAGACGCCGCTCCCGCTGACCGCCGGGGAGGTGGAGAAGCTGCGCGGTCTGGGCGACGTCATCGACCTCGACGAGGTACGGGACATCTATCTGCCGCTCTCCAGACTCCTCAACCTGTACGTGGGCGCCACGGACGGCCTGCGCGGGGCCCTCAACACCTTCCTCGGCGAGCAGGGCTCCCAGTCGGGCACCCCGTTCGTGATAGGTGTCGCGGGCTCGGTCGCCGTCGGCAAGTCCACGGTCGCCCGCCTCCTCCAGGCCCTGCTGGCCCGCTGGCCCGAGCACCCGCGCGTGGAACTGGTCACGACGGACGGCTTCCTCCTGCCCATGAAGGACCTCCAGGCACGCGGCCTGGTGTCGCGGAAGGGTTTCCCGGAGTCGTACGACCGCCGCGCGCTCACCCGCTTCGTCGCCGACATCAAGGCCGGCAAGGACGAGGTGACGGCACCCGTCTACTCCCACCTGATCTACGACATCGTCCCCGGCCAGAAGCTCACGGTCCGCCGCCCGGACATCCTCATCGTCGAGGGCCTGAACGTCCTCCAGCCCGCCCTCCCCGGCAAGGACGGCCGCACCCGCGTGGGCCTCGCCGACTACTTCGACTTCAGCGTGTACGTCGACGCCCGCACCGAGGACATCGAGCGCTGGTACCTGAGCCGCTTCCGCAAGCTGCGCGAGACGGCCTTCCAGAACCCGTCCTCGTACTTCTGGAAGTACACCCAGGTTTCCGAGGAGGAGGCCCTCGACTACGGCCGCACGACCTGGCGCACGATCAACCGGCCCAACCTGGTCGAGAACGTGGCCCCGACCCGCGGCCGCGCCACCCTGGTCGTGCGCAAGGGCCCGGACCACAAGGTGCAGCGCCTGAGTCTGCGCAAACTGTGACGGCTACCCTGCCCCCATGCTGCATCTGCGCCTGATCACGCCGTCCGACAGGACGGACGCCGTGGTGCGCCTGATCGAGGGGACGGTCGGCACCACGCACCTCGTCGTGCTGCCCGGCGCCGCCCGCAACCCCTCCGGGGACGTGGTGATGTGCGACGTGGCGCGCGAGGCGGGCGACGAACTCATCGGCACGCTGCGGGCGCTGGACCTCGACAAGACGGGCTCCATCGCCGTCGAGAACATCGACCTGTCGCTCTCCAGGCGCGCCGACAAGGCCGAGGACGAGGCCCCCGGAGAGGGCGCGGACGCGGTGCTGTGGGAGCACCTGGCGGACGCGACGCACGAGGAGTCGACGCTGTCGGTCACGTACGTCGCCTTCATCACGCTCGCCACGATGATCGCGGCCTGCGGTGTGGTCCTCGACAACGCGGTCCTGATCGTGGGCGCGATGGCGGTGGGCCCGGAGTTCGGTCCGCTGGCCGGACTGAGCACGGCTCTCGTCCAACGCCACCCACGCCTCGCCCTCCGCTCACTCACCGCCCTGCTGGTGGGCTTCGGCGTGGCGATGGCGGTGACGGTGGGCTTCAGCCTCTTCATGGACGCGGTCCACCTGTTCAGCCAGGAGAAACTCGACGCCGACCGGCCCAACACGGGCTTCGTCTACGCCCCCGACTGGTTCTCCTTCGTCGTGGCGGTCCTCGCGGGCATCGCCGGCACCCTCTCGCTGACCTCGGCCAAGTCGGGCGCCCTGGTGGGAGTGGCCATCTCGGTGACGACGGTCCCGGCCGCGGCGAACGCGGCCGTCGCCCTGAGCTACGGCGACACCAAACAGACCTGGGGCTCCACGGAGCAACTCCTCCTGAACCTCCTGGGCATCGTCCTGGCCGGCACCCTCACGCTCCTGACCCAGAAGTGGCTGTGGGCAAAGCACCGCGGGGCGCGCGTCCCGTCAAGGGGCGCGCCCCTTTAGGGGCGCGGGGACCTGCGCGACCAGCCACAACAAACCCGCAGCCCGCACACCACAGAACCCCCACCCCGTACCCGGAACAGGCACTCACCCCAGCGCGGACTTCACCGCATCAGCCAGCCGCCCGGCCACAGACCGCGCCTGATCAATATCGGCCGCCTCGACCATCACCCGCACCAACGGCTCGGTACCGGACGGCCGCAGCAACACCCGCCCGGTGGACCCGAGTTCACGCTCGGCGTCGGCGACGGCGGTGGCCAGCTCGGTGGACGTACCCACCCGGGACCTGTCGACGTCCGGCACATTGATCAGCACCTGCGGCAACCGCTCCATGACGGACGCGAGGTCCTTGAGGGTACGGCCGGACTGGGCGACCCGGGCGGCCAGCAACAGGCCGGTCAGCGTGCCGTCCCCGGTCGTCGCGTGGTCGAGGATGATCACGTGCCCGGACTGCTCGCCACCGAGGGCGTACCCGTGCTCCTTCATCTCCTCCAGCACGTAACGGTCGCCGACCGCGGTCTGGACGAGCTTCAGCCCCTCCCGCTCCAGTGCGAGCTTGAAGCCGAGGTTGGACATGACGGTGGCGACGACGGTGTCGGCGCGCAGCACCGACCGCTCCCGCATCGCGAGCGCGAGCACGGCGAGGATCTGGTCACCGTCGATCTCGTTGCCCTCGTGGTCCACGGCCAGGCAGCGGTCGGCGTCACCGTCGTGCGCGATGCCGAGGGCCGCGCCGTGCTCGACGACGGCGGCCTTCAGCGGGCCGAGGTGCGTGGAGCCGCACCCGTCGTTGATGTTGAGCCCGTCGGGCTCGGCGCCGATGGTGACGACCTCGGCTCCGGCGCGGGTGAATGCCTCGGGCGAGACACGGGCGGCGGCCCCGTGGGCCTCGTCCAGCACGACCTTCAGCCCGTCGAGCCGGTGGGGCAGCGCGTCGATGAGGTGCCCGACGTACTGCTCGAGCCCTTCGCCGTACGAGGTCACGCGCCCGACGCCGGCACCGGTGGGCCGGTCCCAGGGGGCCCCGGTCCGGTGCTCCTCGTACACGCCCTCGATCCTGTCCTCCAGGTCGTCGGCGAGCTTGTGGCCGCCGCGGGCGAAGAACTTGACCCCGTTGTCGGGCATGGCGTTGTGGCTGGCGGAGAGCATCACGCCGAGGTCGGCGCCCAGCGAACCCGTCAGGTACGCGACCGCGGGGGTGGGCAGCACACCGACGCGCAGGACGTCCACACCCGCGCTGGCGAGGCCCGCGACCACGGCGGCCTCCAGGAACTCCCCGGACGCTCGCGGGTCCCGCCCGACCACCGCCACCGGCTTGTGGCCCTCGAACGTGCCCGCCTCGGCGAGTACGTGGGCCGCCGCGACAGAGAGGCCGAGGGCCATCTCGGCCGTCAGATCCGCGTTGGCGACGCCGCGCACGCCGTCCGTCCCGAAGAGTCGTCCCACTGTGTGTCCTCCGAATTGCTGAGAATGTACGGCTCATGCCGAGTGTCCAGGCCTGGCCGGGGTCAGGGACATCCCCTGGCTCCCGTGGCGTCCCATGGCATCCCGGGTTCCCGTGAAGTCGACTGTCGTCGGCACCGCACGGTTGCCCAGTGTCAGCCCTCCTTCGGCTCCTTTGGACTCCATTCGGGCGAAAACGGCTCCCCTGGAGTCCCAGTCCTGTACACCCGTGCATCCCTGCACCGTGCGCATAAGCCTGCGATAAAGCGTTCACCCCCGTAAACGAACCGCCCCGGCGGCACAGGATGTGCCGCCGGGGCGAGGCGTGCGGTACAGCGAAGCGACAATTAGCGCTTGCTGTACTGCGGGGCCTTGCGGGCCTTCTTCAGACCGGCCTTCTTGCGCTCGACCGCACGGTCGTCGCGACGGAGGAAGCCGGCCTTCTTGAGGGCGCCGCGGTTGTTGTCGACGTCGGCCTCGTTCAGGGCGCGGGCGACACCGAGACGGAGCGCACCGGCCTGGCCGGAGACGCCGCCACCCGCGATGCGGGCGACGACGTCGTAGCGGCCCTCGAGCTCGAGCACCTTGAAGGGCTCGTTGACTTCCTGCTGGTGCACCTTGTTCGGGAAGTAGTCCTCGAGGGTGCGACCGTTGATCTTCCACTTGCCGGTGCCCGGAACGATCCGGACGCGGGCGATGGCGTTCTTGCGACGGCCCAGGCCGGCGGCCGGCTGCGGGTCGCCGAAGCGGGAGGCGAGGGACTCGGAGGTGTACTCGCCCTCCACGGGAACCTCGGACTCGGTGGTGTAGCTGTCGATGTCGACGAGCTCAGTCTCTTCGACCGGCTGCTCGGGAGTGGTCTCGGCCACGATTCTCCTCAGATTCTCTTCAGGCTTAGGGGGTGGCCGGACTTACTGCGCGACCTGGGTGATCTCGAACGGCACCGGCTGCTGGGCAGCGTGCGGGTGCTGGTCGCCCGAGTAGACCTTCAGCTTGGAGAGCATCTGACGGCCGAGGCTGTTCTTCGGGAGCATGCCCTTGACGGCCTTCTCGACGGCCTTCTCCGGGTTCTTCTCCAGCAGCTCGTCGTAACGGACGGAGCGCAGACCACCCGGGTAGCCGGAGTGGCGGTACGCCATCTTCTGGGTCCGCTTGTTGCCGGACAGGTGCACCTTGTCGGCGTTGATGATGATGACGAAGTCACCAGTGTCGACGTGCGGCGCGTAGATGGGCTTGTGCTTGCCGCGCAGGATGGAGGCGGCGGTGGTGGCCAGACGACCCAGGACAACGTCCTGGGCGTCGATGACGTGCCACTGACGCGTCACATCGCCGGGCTTGGGGCTGTACGTACGCACGGTTCGTAGCCTTCGCTTCTTCAGTGAGGTTCCTGACAAGGTCACCGAAGACGATCACGACAGCCATGACCGCACCGCGGTGACGCAAGCCGCGTGCTGGTCGCTGGTCATCGGCCCGGTGGACCGGTGTAAGGGCGTCCTCACGTGAGAATGAGCAAGCCAATACACATAACGAACGTGCAGAATACCCGGGCACGCGGGGACGGGTCAAAACGAGGCCGCCCGCCGCCGGGCCGACCTGGTCCCGTCCCCCGCCCTGCCCCCTCAGAACCGGCGGATCACGCGCAGCGTACGGGCGTACAGACCCGTACCGTTCAGTGTCGAGGGGCCGCCGAGGTCCGCGATGGTCGGGCCGTTCGGGGTCTTGCGGCTCGACAGGAAACGCGGGTCGCCTTCCTCGTCCTTGCCCACGTAGATGCCCACGTGGTCGATCACGCCGTCCTCCTCGGTGGCGTCGTCGGTGGCGTCGAAGCAGACGATGTCCCCGACCCGCAGCCCCTCCAGGGAGGGCGCCGTGGTCGTGCCCCGCGCCACGACCACACCGGGGCCCGAGGTCGCCAGGTCCTTGGAGAGGCGGGGCAGGTTCACGCCGTCGTGGTCACGGTCGTAGACGAGGGGCAGGCCCATGTGGTGGCCGTACACCATGCGGACGAGGCCGGAGCAGTCGAGGTTGCGCTCCCACTGGTCGCCCGCGTACGGCATCTTCTCGCCGTTGGGGAACGTCCACTCCAGGCCCATGTACTCGTGGAAGTCGGCGCCCTCCCGGCGGGTTCCGTCCGCCTTCCTCGGGCCGTACCCCGCCTCGCCCAGCACCTGGGCGCCGCCGAGCACCGAGGAGCGGACGGGGGTCCCACCGGGCAGGAACATCGCCCCGTAGGTGAGCGCGTCGGGCGAGGTGTCGGCCGCCCAGCCGCGTATCCGCTGCTCCATCGCGTCCGTCCAGCCGCCGTCGAACGGTTCGGGAAGCACGCGAACCCATGTCTCGTGGGCGACCACGGGCGGCTTCGCCCAGTACGCCGACTCGACCGCGAACTCGTCCACCAGCGCCCGCAGGGGCACCTGCGTGTTGCCGGACGACGCCAGCGCGCGCACCCCGACCCGGCCGGAGGTGAAGGTGGGGTCCTTCTCACTGTGCTGCCAGTCCGACGGTTCGGGCGTCCCTTTCCGCCAGGCGCGCGCCCGTAGCGCGTCCCCCTGCTTCTCGACCTGTACGCACCAGCGGTCGGACGCGGTGAACCCGGTGCCGACCTGCTGGGCGGCGCCGAGCACCGTCACGTCGTTGGCCTTCTCCATCTCCAGCGACAACTGCACCGCACCGGCGGCCGTGACGTTGAGCCGGGCCCGGTAGTGGTTGTTCACGTCGACGATCGCGAAGGACAGGGCGAGGGAGGCGGACGCACCCGCGGGAGCCTTGTCGAAACCGAACACGGCCGTGGCCTTCAGGTCGGCGACGTCCTCGGAGGAGGTCAGGACGGCGTGCCGGCTCGCGTTCGTCGCGGTCAGTTCGATGACTCCCCGGCCGTCCTCGATCCGGTAGTCGGTGTCGGCGCCGTTGACGGTGGTCCAGACGCCGCCTCCGGGAGAGGCGCCCCAACCGGTGGCGGGGGTGCGCTCGAACTCGTCGGTGAACGGTTTCTTCTGTTCGGTTAACCAGCGCCGTGGCCCCCGTACCGTCACCGTCCTGGCCCCCTGCGTCAGGGTCGCGAGCCATCCGTGGCTGTCGGCCACCTCCAGCAGGGCCGGCATGGACGGGGTGGCTGCCACCGGGGTCGCCGTCAGGGGCCCGGCCCCGTGCTCCGGGAACCACGCCGGGTCGTTGGCGGAGACCAGGAGCGGGCTGCCGAACCGGGTGACGTCCGCCGCGGCCGCTCCGGTCCCGGCTGCCGTCGTGGCGGCGCTCACGGTGACGGCCTGGTGCGTGGCCGCGCGGGCGACAGCCGAGCCGGTGCCCGGCAGCAGCGGCGACGCGGCCGCCGCTCCGGCCAGCGCGGCAAGGGCGGATCTTCGGTTCAGTGGCGACATGCGGTGCTCCTCGCACGGTCAGGAGAAGGGAAGTTGGCAGAACAGGCACTGTAGGTCAGCGCTCGACCACACCTCCCCCTGCGACCGCCCGAGCATCGGCACCGCCGGTGAACCCGGACTCGGACTGTCGCAGCCGATCCGGTGGCCGGTGCAGAGCCACGGCAGCGGTCAGCACACAGAGCGTCACCGCGTCCTTGAAGGCCCGCCGCGTCGGCAACTCCAGGAACGGCCACGTGAACCCGGGCACCTGCGGAACGAGCGCGAGCCAGAACCATGGACTACGAGCCGCCGCCCCCGGCAACGCCGCACTCGCGACCAACAACGGCAGCACCACCACCAGATAGTGATCGAACGACGGCCGCGACACCAGGAACACCGACAGCATCAGCAGACACGCCGTCTCCGTCAGCCGCAGCACCCCACCACCCCCACGACGCCACCGCGCGTACGCACACCACCTGTCTCTTATACACGTCTCCGAGCCCAC
>NZ_VJZC01000113.1 GCF_009377185.1 Streptomyces spongiae | reverse complement strand
GGTAGGGGCGGCGGGGGCGAAGAAAAGTCCCCCTCAGGGCGTCCGCGCGATCAGGTACCGGAACACGTTGGGCATCCACACCGTCCCGTCCCCCCGCCGGTACGGATGCAGCGCCTCCGCCACCTCCTTGTCGACCTGCGCCTGATCCGTCGCCGCGACGGCCGCGTCGAACAACCCGGTGGACAGTAACCCCCGCACCGCACTGTCGACATCGGCGTACCCGAACGGGCACGCAACCCGCCCCGACCCGTCGGGCCGCAGCCCGGCCCGCTGGGCCACCTCCTCCAGGTCGTCCCGGAGGGCAGGGCGCCAACTCCCCGGAGTACGCAACGGATCCGCCAGCTTGGTGGCCACCCGGAGCACGGACGACGTCGTGCACCGCTCCGGCGGTCCCCAGCCCACCAGCACCACGGGCGTGCCACGACCGGCGAGCGGCGTCGCCTCGGCGAGCAGCTCGGCGAGCCCCTCGGAGTCCCCGGCCACACAGCCGATCGGCTCGAAGGCGGTCACGAGGTTGAACGAGGGCTCCCCAGAGGTCCCGGCCGCACCAGCCGACCCGCCCGCACCGACCGCCCCAGCCACATCCCCAGGGCTCCCGTCGATGACCCGCATCTCCACACGCCCGTGCGAGCCTCGCGAGTCCCACCCCTCCGGCGCCAGCCTCTCCCGAGCCAGATGCACCCGTTCGGGTGACTCCGCGTCGATGCCGGTGACGGTGGCCCCCCGGGAGGCCGCCATCAGAAGAGCGAGCCCGGAACCGCAGCCGAGCCCCAGCACCCGCGTACCGGACCCCACTTCGAGGCGCTCATGGACGGCCTCGTAGAGCGGCACGAGCATCCTTTCCTGGATCTCGGCCCAGTCACGCGCGCGTGTGCCCCGGTCCACGTGGGGCGCTGCCCCCGCGCGAGGTAGGTGCTGCCGCACGAGCGTAGGTGTCATATCGAAAGCGCCCCAATCCGCCGAGAGTTGCCCTGTGTTCTTTCTGGCCCCCGTGCAGTGCGCGCTCGCACTCCCCCGCTTTATCCCCCCGTATGCCAGGAAACTCCGCACCCGACGCCGCGTCCAGTGGTCGCGGGCACCGGCTTGTGCGCCGACTGTGCGCAACGAAAAGAATTCACATCCCCGCAACGTGGCGCCGTACCATCGCGCCATGGCAAAGGCACCCGTTCTCACGCCCCAGGCGGACGACTTCCCCCGCTGGTACCAGGACCTGGTCAACAAGGCCGAGCTGGCCGACAACGGTCCGGTGCGCGGCACCATGGTCATCCGACCGTACGGGTACGGGCTGTGGGAGCGGATGCAGGCCGAGATGGACGCCCGCATCAAGGAGACGGGGACGCAGAACGCGTACTTCCCGCTGCTGATCCCGCAGTCGTACCTCGCACGTGAGGCCGACCACGTCGAGGGCTTCGCGCCCGAGCTGGCCGTGGTCACGCACGGCGGCGGCAAGGAGCTGGAGGAGCCTGCTGTCGTCCGCCCCACCTCCGAGATGATCGTCAACGACTACTTCTCGAAGTGGGTGCAGAGCTACCGCGACCTGCCCCTGCTGATCAACCAGTGGGCCAACGTGGTCCGTTGGGAGCTGCGGCCCCGACTCTTCCTGCGCACCTCCGAGTTCCTCTGGCAGGAGGGCCACACCGCGCACGCCACGTACGAGGACGCACGCGACTTCGCCTCGCACATCCACCGCGAGGTCTACGAGGACTTCATGGTGAACGTCCTGGCGATGGACGTCGTCCCCGGCCGCAAGACCGTCAAGGAGCGCTTCGCGGGGGCCATCAACACCCTCACGCTCGAAGGAATGATGGGCGACGGCAAGGCCCTCCAGATGGCCACCAGTCACGAACTGGGCCAGAACTTCGCCAAGGCCTTCAACACCAGGTACCTGTCCAAGGAGGGCAAGCAGGAGCTCGTCTGGCAGACCTCCTGGGGCTCGACCACCCGCATGATCGGCGCCCTGGTGATGACGCACGGCGACGACAACGGGCTGCGGGTGCCGCCGCGCCTCGCCGCGATCCAGGCCGTCGTCCTCGCGATCAAGGGGGACGACGCGGTTCTGGCCAAGGTCCACGAGATCGGCGACCGGCTGAGGGCGGCGGGCGTACGCGTCCACGTCGACGACCGCACCGACACCCCGTTCGGCCGCCGTGCTGTCGACTGGGAGCTCAAGGGGGTCCCCGTGCGGATCGAGGTCGGCCCCCGCGACCTGGAGAACGGGACCGCGATGCTGGCCCGCCGTATCCCGGGAGGCAAGGAACCGGTTTCCCTGGACTCCCTGGCAGGGCTCCTTCCCACCGTCCTCGAAGAGGACCAGGCCCTGCTCCTGAAGCAGTCCCGCGAGCGCCGTGAGTCCCGTACGACGGACGTGGCGACGTTCGAGGAGGCCGTCGAGGCCGCCACCGTCGGCGGCTGGGCCCGCATCCCGTGGGCCACGCTCGGCGAGGAGGGCGAGGCCAAGCTCGCGGACCACGCGGCGACCGTACGGTGTCTGGTCGCCGAGGACGGGTCGGTGCCGGACGCCGACGACGCACCGGGTAACGTCGCCGTCGTGGCGCGCGCTTACTAGAGCAGCCCGTTCCGCGGAGAGAGAGACCGAAACACCTCTTGCGCACCTGACGACTCCAGGTGCCCCGGCGCGCGGACATCGTCTACGCGCCGGGGAGACGGGCGGACGTACGTGTGACTACGTACCGCCTTGGTATGAGCTGTGAGGCTTCTCCGCAGATCGGCGCACCCGCCCTCGTCAGGTCGCATCAGCGGCAACTGACGGGTACGTGCAAATTATTTGAGATGCCCCGGAATAGGAACACAGCGGGGCCCCGGCTCGTTGTCATTACGTGAGCACGACACAGACACCACCTGTTCTCGCCGCAGAGCTGGCGCAGGCGTGGGCCGATATTCAGCGGCACCACCCCGAGTTGCCGGATCTTGCCGCTCCCGAGTCCCTGATCGGGGAGTCGTCGTCCGCCTGCGGGCACGAGCTCTCCTTCGAGCGACTGCTCCATGAGGCAGTCCACGGCATCGCCGCCGCGCGAGGGGTCCGCGACACCTCGCGCGCCGGCCGCTACCACAACCGCAGATTCCTCGCGATCGCCGAGGAGCTGGGCCTGGACCACCCCGAGGAGCCGCACCCCAGCAGCGGCTTCTCGCTGGTCACGCTCAACCCCGAGGCGAAGCGGCGCTACCGCCCGACCATCGAGCGGCTCCAGCGCGCGCTGAAGGCGCACACCGCCGCGACCGCCGCCGACACGGCCCGCTCCTTCCGCGGCCCGGCCGCCCGCCACGGCTCCTCCGGGGGCGGTGTCCGGGTGAAGGCGGTCTGCGACTGCGGGCGCAACGTCCGGGTCGTTCCGTCGGTCCTGGCCCAGGCGCCGATCGTGTGCGGCGGATGCGGAAAGCCGTTCCGTATCCCCGAGGTGGTCGGCGCGGCGGCGAGCTGAGACGACGGCTGCTCGTGGCAGCCGTACCTCGACAGTCGCAGCGGGACACGAGTGGGCGCGCGGCACCCTGCCCGGACGGTGAGCGGGACGAATCTCACCGAACCGGCGCCGGGTGCCGCTCAGTCATGCCCAAGGCGCCCTGGTGGCCGAGCGATCTCCGGCGTGTGGCACAATGGCTAGCTGTACTCGACAGCCGCACAGGACCCCTCTCTCCTCCGGCTGACGCGTCCATCGGGCACTCGGGTACCGCAACCCCACGCGGCTCTCTCGCCGTGCCCAACCACGTCAAATCCAGGAGAACCCACTCCCGTGGCAGTCAAGATCAAGCTGAAGCGTCTGGGCAAGATCCGTTCGCCTCACTACCGCATCGTCGTCGCCGACTCCCGTACCCGCCGTGACGGCCGGGCCATCGAGGAGATCGGCAAGTACCACCCGACGTACCACCCGTCGGTGATCGAGGTCGACGCCGAGCGTGTCGCGTACTGGCTGGGTGTCGGCGCGCAGCCGACCGAGCCCGTGCTCGCGATCCTCAAGAAGACCGGCGACTGGCAGAAGTACAAGGGCGAGCCCGCCCCGGCGCCGCTGCTCGTCGCCGAGGCCAAGTCCTCGCGCCCGTCGTTCGAGGCTCTCGGCGGCGACGACGAGGCCAAGGGTGAGGCCATCACCCAGAAGAAGAAGGCCGAGAAGAAGGACGAGGCTGCGGCTGAGTCCGAGTCGACTGAGGCCTGAGCATGCTCGAGGAGGCTCTCGAGCACCTCGTGAAGGGCATCGTCGACAACCCTGACGATGTGCAGGTCGCCTCGCGCAACCTGCGCCGCGGGCGCGTCCTCGAGGTCCGGGTCCACCCCGACGACCTCGGCAAGGTGATCGGCCGCAACGGCCGCACCGCGCGCGCCCTGCGCACCGTCGTCGGCGCCATCGGCGGCCGTGGCGTCCGCGTCGACCTCGTCGACGTGGATCAGGTCCACTGACGCAACGCAGCACCGGCTCGGGCCGGGGAAGGTCACTGGGCCGTCCCCGGCCCGCAGTCGTCCGACAGGAGATCTTCAACAGTGCAGCTGGTAGTCGCACGGATCGGCCGCGCCCACGGCATCAAGGGCGAGGTCACCGTCGAGGTGCGTACCGACGAGCCGGAGCTGAGGCTCGCACCCGGCGCCGTACTCCTCACGGATCCCGCCTCGGCGGGACCGCTCACCATCGAGACCGGCAGGGTGCACAGCGGCCGGCTGCTCCTGCGCTTCGAAGGCGTACGCGACCGCACCGCCGCCGAGGCCCTGCGCAACATCCTCCTGATCGCCGAGGTGGACCCGGAGGAGGTCCCCGAGGAAGAGGACGAGTACTACGACCACCAGCTGATCGACCTCGACGTGGTCACCGAGGACGGGGTGGAGGTCGGCCGGATCACCGAGATCTCGCACCTCCCCTCCCAGGACCTCTTCATCGTCGAGCGGCCCGACGGGAGTGAGGTGATGATCCCCTTCGTCGAGGAGATCGTCACCGAGATCGACCTGAAGGAGCAGCGGGCGGTCATCGACCCGCCGCCCGGCCTCATCGACGACCGCGCGGAGACGGTCTCGTCGCGGGACGAGGACGAGGACGAGGACGAGGACGAGGATGAGGGCGGGGACAGGGGCGGCGCATGAGGCTCGACGTGGTCACGATCTTCCCCGAGTACCTCGATCCCCTGAACGTGTCGCTCGTCGGCAAGGCACGCGCGCGTGGACAGCTGAATGTGCACGTGCATGATCTGCGTGCCTGGACGTACGACCGCCACAGCACGGTCGACGACACGCCGTACGGCGGCGGCCCCGGCATGGTCATGAAGACCGAGCCCTGGGGCGACGCGCTGGACTCCGCACTGGCCGACGGCTACGAGACGGGCTCCCACGGTCCCGCCCTCATCGTCCCCACCCCCAGCGGCCGCCCCTTCACCCAGGCGCTCGCCGTCGAACTCTCCGAGCGTCCCTGGCTGATCTTCACGCCCGCCCGTTACGAGGGCATCGATCGCCGCGTCATCGACGAGTACGCGACCCGGATGCCCGTCTACGAGGTGTCCATCGGCGACTACGTCCTCGCCGGCGGCGAGGCGGCCGTCCTCGTCGTCACGGAGGCCGTGGCGCGGCTGCTGCCGGGCGTCCTGGGCAACGCCGAGTCGCACCGGGACGACTCCTTCGCGCCCGGAGCCATGGCCAACCTCCTGGAGGGCCCGGTCTACACGAAGCCGCCCGAGTGGCGCGGCCGTGACATCCCCGACGTGCTGCTCAGCGGTCACCACGGAAAGATCGCGCGCTGGCGCCGGGACGAGGCCCTGAGGCGTACGACGGCCAACCGGCCCGACCTCATCGAGCGCTGCGACCCCAAGGCGTTCGACAAGAAGGACCGCGAGATGCTCTCCATCCTCGGCTGGTCGCCGGACCCCGAGGGGGAGCCGCACGGCCGATTTTGGCGCAGGACAGAGGACGTGGGAGACTAGGTCGCTGTTGTGCGTCGTCCGGCGCGCGCCCCTGCCACAGGGGGACACGACGCCCGCCCCGACACGGACAGCAAACCTCTCGAAGAACCTAGTTCCCGCCGATGACCTGTGGCATGGGCGAAGAAAGCAGACGAAATGTCTCACCTGCTCGACACCGTCGACGCCGCGTCGCTGCGCAGCGACATCCCGGCCTTCCGCCCGGGTGACACCGTCAACGTCCACGTCCGCGTCATCGAGGGCAACCGCTCTCGTGTGCAGCAGTTCAAGGGCGTTGTCATCCGTCGCCAGGGCGACGGTGTCCGCGAGACCTTCACGGTCCGCAAGGTCTCGTTCTCCGTTGGCGTCGAGCGCACCTTCCCGGTGCACACCCCGATCGTCGAGAAGATCGAGCTCGTCACCCGCGGTGACGTCCGTCGCGCGAAGCTGTACTACCTGCGCGACCTCCGCGGCAAGGCGGCGAAGATCAAGGAGAAGCGCGAGAACTGAGCGCGCACTCAGGTGTCGTACAGCGGGGCCGGATAGCATCTGGCCCCGATGGACACCGAAGCACACCACATGGAGCGCGACCGCTCCTCCCGCCCTTCTGAGGACGAGACACAAACGGACAACTCCGGCCGGACGCCGGACGGTTCGGAAGAGATCTCGGACACAGCGGAGCGGGAGGGACGGTCGCGTTTCTCGTTGGTCCCTCTCGTCGCCGACCGGCTCCCCGGCGGGCGGATCACCCTGACCGCACTGTTTTGCCTCGTTTTTCTGCTGCTTCTCAACACGTTCGTGATCCAGCCGTTCCTGATTCCCAGCAGCTCCATGGAGAGCGGATTGAGGATCGGGGACCGTGTTCTCGTAAATAAGTTGGCGTACCGTTTCGGTTCCGAGCCGAGACGGGGTGACGTCGTCGTGTTCGACGGCACCGACTACTTCGGGAACGCTGACTACATCAAGCGCGTTGTCGGCGTTGGGGGAGACCATGTGGTCTGCTGCGACAGGGAGGGGAGGCTCGAGGTGAACGGCCGGTCGGTGGACGAGTCGGCGTTTCTGTACCCGGGGGACAGCCCGTCGGACGTGTCCTTCGATGTGGTCGTGCCCGACGGCACCCTGTTCGTCCTCGGTGACCACCGTAGCGACTCCAGTGACTCCCGCGACCACCTGGGGTCGCCGGGCGGCGGCATGGTTCCCGTCGCGAGAGTGATCGGCAGAGCCGGCTGGGTCGTCTGGCCTGTCAGCCACATGACGACCGTGGACCGCCCCGGCGCCTACGCGCGCGTGCCTGCCGCGTCCACCGCGGACGGTGACCATGGGTAACCGAGGTAAACCCCGCGGGGTCGTCAGCAGCCCCGCCGAGAACCTGCTGCCCACCGGCGCCCGACGGGCCGGCGGAGCGTCCCGGCCGAGCCGTGTCGAGCGGCGCAAGCTCGCCAAGAAGATCAAGCGCCGCAGGCGCCGTTCGGCCCTCAAGGAGATCCCGCTCCTCATAGGCGTCGCGGTGGTCATAGCCCTGGTCCTGAAGACCTTCCTGGTCCAGGCGTTCGTGATCCCGTCGGGCTCGATGGAGAACACGATCCAGATCGGCGACCGCGTCCTGGTCGACAAGCTCACCCCGTGGTTCGGCTCCGAGCCGCAGCGCGGGGACGTCGTCGTGTTCAAGGACCCCGGCGGCTGGCTGGAGGACGAGCAGACGACGGTCAAGCAGGACGACCCCGTCGTGATCAAGCAGGTGAAGGAGGGTCTGCAGTTCATCGGACTGCTGCCCTCCGACAACGAACGGGACCTGATCAAGAGGGTCGTCGCGGTCGGTGGCGACACCGTCAAGTGCTGCGACGCACAGGGCAAGGTCACCGTCAACGGCATGCCGCTCAACGAGTCGTACATCCAACCCGGCAACGCCCCGTCGTCGATCAAGTTCCAGGTGACGGTGCCTCAGGGCCGTCTCTGGGTCATGGGCGACCACCGATCCAACTCCGCCGACTCGCGCTACCACCGCACCGAGTCGTACAACGGCACCGTCGCCATGGACTCCGTCGTCGGCCGTGCCGTGGTCATCGCCTGGCCCATCGGAAACTGGAGTCAACTGGAGGAGCCGGACACGTACGCGTCCGTGCCGAGCGGGTCGACCACCGCCCTCGGTGCGTCGCATAGGGTGGCAGCCGCGGGTCAGAATGGATTGATCCCGCTCCCGACCCCTGCGGAACTCCCGCTCGTTATGGGAGTGGTGGGCCTGCACCGGATGAGGCGTAGGCGGCGGTACGGCGTGAGGAGTGGATGTGGGGGATTTGGCGGTCGGCGCATGGTCCGGACACGGTGGCCCCGAGGAGCAGCCGGAGCGGCCCGACAAAGCGGCATCCCCGGCCGCGGAGGACGCGGTGAACTACGGGAGCGCCGCGGGCCATGGCGGTACGGGAGGTTCCGCAGACTCCGGGAGTGACTTCCCGGAGGGCGAGGGCCCTGGTCAGGGCGCGGACACCTCGGACGACGAAGCGGGACACAAGCCGAGGAAGAAGCAGCGCTCCTTCTGGAAGGAACTCCCGATCCTCGTCGGCATCGCGCTGGTCCTCGCGCTGCTGATCAAGACCTTCCTGGTGCAGGCGTTCTCGATCCCCTCGGACTCGATGCAGAACACCCTCCAGCAGGGCGACCGGGTCCTGGTCGACAAGCTCACCCCGTGGTTCGGCTCCGAGCCCGAGCGCGGCGAGGTCGTCGTCTTCCACGACCCCGACAACTGGCTCGCGGGCGAGCCCACGCCCGATCCCAACCCCGTGCAGCGGGTGCTCAGCTGGATCGGCCTGATGCCCTCCGCCGAGGAGAAGGACCTCATCAAGCGCGTCATCGGCGTCGCGGGCGACACCATCGAGTGCAAGAACACCGGCCCGCTGAAGGTCAACGGCAAGGCGCTGAACGAGGAGTCGTACGTCTACGAGGGGAACACCCCGTGCAGCGTCGACGACCAGGGCGGCCAGTTCAAGGTGAAGGTACCCAAGGGCAAAATCTGGGTCATGGGTGACCACCGGCAGAACTCGCTGGACTCCCGCTACCACCAGAGCGACGCGAACAAGGGATTCGTCCCCGTGGACAACGTCGTGGGCCGTGCGATCGTGGTCGCCTGGCCGCCCACTCGCTGGTCCACGCTGCCGGTTCCCGACACCTTCGACCAGGACCTGAGCGCCGCGGCACCCGGTGCACTCGGCCTCGCGGGCGCGGTTCCGCTGGTGCTGTGGCGCCGCCGACGACTCCTTACCGACGGAAACCCGAGGGTTTCTGGCGGCGGTACCGCCGGGTAGGGTGCCGTCCCAGATCGCCGATCTTCCGCGGCCGGGTACGGCAGTCGGTAGGTCGATTCTCCGACCTGGGAGCACAGGGATGAGCGGGACGACACGTCGTACGGACGAGGGCCACGGACGGCTCGGCAACATGTTGTCGGGACTGGCCGTGGCCCTCGGCTGTGTGCTCTTCCTCGGCGGATTCGGCTGGGGCGCCTTCGTGTACCGGCCGTACACCGTGCCGACCGACTCGATGTCGCCCACCATCACGGCCGGCGACCGGGTCCTGGCCGAGCGGGTGGACGGCTCCGTGGTCAAGCGCGGTGACGTCGTCGTCTTCCGGGAGAAGAGCTGGGGCGAGGACATGCCGCTGGTCAAGCGGGTCGTGGCGGTCGGCGGCGACAAGGTCGCCTGCTGCACGGCCGGCAAGCTGACCGTCAACGGCAAGAAGATCGACGAGGCGTACCTCCCCAAGGGCCAGGACGCGGAGGCGATGGGTATCCCGGAGATCACGGTGCCCGAGGGACGCCTGTTCCTCCTCGGTGACGAGCGCAGCGGCTCACTGGACTCCACGGCCCACCTCACGGAGGCCGGCAGGGGCACGGTGCCGCGCAGCTCCGTGGACGCGCGCGTCGACGCCGTCGTGTGGCCCATGAACGGCATGCTGGCCCGCCCCACGGGCTTCGAGACGCTCGGCTCCCTCTCGTCGCCGGGCCCGCTGCGGCTGATCACGGCCGCGATCATCGTGGGCGCGGTGCTCGTCCTGGGCGGCGGGGCGTACGGGCCGATCGCCAAGCGGATGGCCACGCGTCGCCGCACGACGGCGGCGGTGAGGGAGCCGGCCGGTGCCCGCTGAGGGGCCGTACGAGGACGGCCCGCGCAAGGTGGCCAGGGTCGTGCTGCTGGACCCGCAGGAGCGCGTCCTGCTGCTGCACGGGCACGAACCGGACGATCCGGCGGACCACTGGTGGTTCACTCCGGGCGGCGGCCTGGAGGGCGCCGAGACACGCGAGGAGGCCGCGCTGCGGGAACTCGCGGAGGAGACCGGTATCACCGAGGTCCAACTCGGCCCGGTGCTGTGGCGGCGCCGGTGTTCCTTCCCGTTCGCGGGCCGCCGCTGGGACCAGGACGAGTGGTACTACCTGGCCCGTACGCGCCAGACCACGACCGAGGCGGCCGGCCTCACCGACCTGGAACGCCGCAGCGTCTCCGGAGCGCGCTGGTGGACGTGTCAGGAACTGACCGAAGCACATGAGACGGTGTATCCGACCAGACTCGCCGAGCTGCTGCGCAGGCTGCTCGACGAAGGTCCCCCGGCCAGGCCCGAGGTCCTCGACACGGAAATCGTCTAGGGGCTCACGGGGCTGGCGCACAATGGGGGGACGCACGGCTGAAGGGGAACATGCCATGAGCGCCGAGGACCTCGAGAAGTACGAGACCGAGATGGAGCTCAAGCTCTACCGGGAGTACCGCGATGTCGTCGGTCTGTTCAAATACGTGATCGAGACCGAGCGGCGCTTCTACCTGACCAACGACTACGAGATGCAGGTGCACTCGGTCCAGGGCGAGGTGTTCTTCGAGGTGTCGATGGCGGACGCCTGGGTGTGGGACATGTACCGCCCGGCCCGCTTCGTGAAGCAGGTACGCGTCCTGACGTTCAAGGACGTGAACATCGAGGAGCTGAACAAGAGTGATCTGGAGCTCCCGGGCGGGTGATCCACCGGGGCCGCGTACCCCTTGTGGGTGACGGAGTTGTCCACAGCCGCTGAGTTGTCCACCAAGATCAACAGTGTGGAGGCGGATGCGTGACGGTTGGCACCGGAGGTGGTGCCGACATGAACACACGCAACGGATGCGGCGCACGCACGGCGATCGGCAGGTACGGAGAAGAGCTGGCCGCCCGGCGGCTGACCGAGGCCGGGATGACCGTCCTGGAGCGCAACTGGCGCAGCGGCAGGACCGGCGAGATCGACATCGTGGCCAGGGACGGCGACGTCCTCGTCGTCTGCGAGGTGAAGACCCGCCGCAGCTCCCGCTTCGAACATCCGATGGCCGCCGTCACCCCGGTCAAGGCCGAGCGCCTGCGTGAGCTGGCCGAACACTGGCTCCACGCACACGGAGGAGCGCCGCCGGGTGGCGTGCGCATCGACCTGGTGGGTGTCGTCCTGCCCGAGCGCGGGGCCGCCGTCGTCGAGCATGTGCGAGGGGTGGCCTGATGGGATTCGCCCGTACGTGTTCGGTGGCGCTGGTCGGAGTCGAGGGCGTCGTCGTCGAGGTCCAGGCCGACCTCGAACCGGGTGTCGCGGCGTTCACCCTGGTGGGACTGCCCGACAAGAGTCTGACGGAGAGCCGGGACCGGGTCAGGGCGGCGGTGGCCAACTCCGGCGCCGAGTGGCCCCAGAAGAAGCTCACCGTGGGGCTGAGCCCCGCGTCGGTGCCGAAGGCCGGCAGCGGATTCGATCTCGCCGTCGCCAGCGCCGTCCTGGGCGCCTCCGAGCGGATCGACCCGCGGGTGCTCACGGACATCGTGATGATCGGGGAACTGGGGCTCGACGGCCGGGTCCGTCCGGTGCGCGGCATCCTGCCCGCCGTGCTGGCCGCCGCCGACGCGGGGTACGAGCAGGTGGTGGTCCCGGAGTGCGCGGCCGCGGAGGCGTCGCTGGTACCGGGTGTGTCGGTGCTGGGAGTCCGCAGCCTGCGCCAGCTGATCGCGGTCCTCACGGACGAGCCGGTGCCCGACGAGGAGCCGGACGACGGCCGCCCGGACCCGCTGCTGGCCGGCCTGCGCATGCCGGGAGTGGGCGCGGCCACGGGCGTGCACAGCGTGGGTGCCGCACACCACGACCACGGGCACGACCTCGCCGACGTCGTCGGCCAGCTCTCCGCGCGGACCGCGGTGGAGGTCGCCGCGGCCGGAGGGCACCATCTGTTCCTGGAGGGCCCGCCAGGTGCCGGCAAGACGATGCTCGCCGAGCGGCTGCCGGCCATCCTCCCGACGCTGAGCAGGCAGGAGTCGCTGGAGGTCACGGCCGTCCACTCGGTGGCCGGTCTGCTGCCCGCGGGCAAGCCCCTGGTCGACGTCCCGCCCTACTGCGCCCCTCACCACTCGGCCACCATGCAGGCACTCGTCGGCGGCGGCCAGGGCATCGCCCGGCCGGGCGCGGTGTCGCTGGCCCATCGTGGGGTGCTCTTCCTCGACGAGACGCCCGAGTTCAGCAGCCAGGCCCTCGACGCGTTGCGCCAGCCGCTGGAGGCGGGGCACGTCGTGATCGCTCGCAGCGCGGGCGTGCTGCGGTTCCCGGCGAGGTTCCTGATGGTGCTCGCCGCCAATCCGTGTCCATGCGGTCGCTTCTCACAGAAGGACGACCTGTGCGAGTGCCCGCCCTCCTCGATCCGCCGCTACCAGGCCCGCCTCTCCGGCCCGCTCCTCGACCGGGTGGACCTCAGGGTGGAGGTCGACCGGGTGACGCGCTCCGAGCTGACGGAGCGCGGTGCGCGCGGCGAGCCCACGGCGGTGGTCGCCGACCGGGTGCGCGCGGCCAGGGAGCGGGCGGCCGCACGCCTGGCCGACACGCCGTGGCGGACGAACAGCGAGGTTCCCGGGCGGGAGCTGCGCAGCCGGTGGTACGCCGCGCCGGGCGCCCTGGACGACGCCGAGCGCGGTCTGGAGCGGGGTGTGCTGACCGCGCGCGGACTCGACCGCGTCCTGCGCGTCGCCTGGACCATCGCCGACCTCGTGGGCCACGACCGTCCCGACGCCCTGGACGTCGGCCTCGCCCTGCAGCTGCGGACCGGTGTGCCCCGGGGAGTGCCCATGGCGATCGGAGCGCTGTCATGAGCGGCGTCAGGCGCCCGCGCTCGGGCGAGGAGGAGCCATGAGCCCGGACGGACTCACCGACGCCGAGCGGCTCGACCTGGTCTTCCTCTCCCGGGTCATCGAGCCGGGGGACGAGCTCGGCGGACGGTGGCTGCGCGGGATCGGCGCCCGCGAGACGGTACGGCGGCTCACCGGGGGCGGACCACCGCTGCCGGGGGCGTCGCAGAAGCGGTGGGCAGGGCTGCGCGCCCGCGCCGAGCGTGCGGATCCGCAGCGGGACCTGGCGCAGGCACAGGGCGCCGGAGCCCGGTTCGTCTGTCCCGGCGACGTCGAGTGGCCCGGCCAGCTGGACGACCTGGGGGACACCCGGCCCCTCGGGTTGTGGGTGCGGGGGCGGGTCAGTCTGCGGATGTGGGCGCTGCGCTCGGTCGCGGTCGTGGGCGCCCGGGCCTGTACGGAGTACGGGGCCCACATGGCGGCAGTCCTGGGAGCGGGGCTCGCCGAGCGGGGATGGGTCGTCGTGTCCGGTGGGGCGTACGGCGTCGACGGGGCAGCCCATCGAGGGGCTCTCGGGGCCGGAGGCGCGACCGTCGCCGTGCTGGCCTGCGGGGTGGACCGGCCCTACCCCCGCGGTCACACCCAGCTGATCAGCAGGATCGCCGAACAGGGGCTCGTCGTCGGAGAGCTGCCACCGGGGGACCATCCGACGCCCAGCAGGTTCATCCTCCGCAACCGCGTCATCGCCGCGCTCACCCGCGGGACCGTGGTCGTCGAGGCCGCCTACCGCAGTGGGGCACTCGTCACGGCACGGGCCGCACAGCGCCTGGGGCGGTTCACGATGGGGGTGCCCGGACCGGCGACCAGCGGACTGTCGGCGGGCGTGCACGAGCTGCTGCGCGGGGAGGCGTCGCTGGTCACCGACGCCGCCGAGGTCGCCGAGCTGGTCGGCGACATGGGCGAGCTGGCGCCGGACCGTCGTGGGCCCGTACTGCCGCGTGACCTGCTGGACCCGGGGGCGCGGCGAGTCCTCGACGCGCTCCCCGCACGCCGGGCCGCGACGGCCGGTGCCATCGCCCGCGCCGCCGCCACGGCGGAGGACGACGCGGTCGGCAGACTGTACGAACTGCGAGCACTGGGTTACGTCGAACGACATGGCGAGGGCTGGAAGTTGACACGCCAGGCCATGATCTCCGGCTCATCGGATCGACGCCGATGCTGACCGAGAGTGTTCGGCCGTCCGGGCGAACGCCGACTGCCTCGGCAATTCCCGGAGTTGGCGCCTCCGCGACGTCACGCAGCGCGACAGGCGCGACCCCGCGGAGCGTCCGGCGGAGAGGGTTCGCGTACGGGCGATCCCTCGCCCTTCGCGCACTGCGACGCTCCAGTCACGCTACGCTCACGAGGATTCCGACGCAGACCGCAACTCGACATCACTCCGACAGCTCACCCAGGCACCACCGGTTCACGGCAGAACGGCACAAGGCGACGAATGCCCCAGCACACCTCCGGGTCCGATCGGGCGGCAGTTCCCCCAGCCACCCGCGTCGACGTGCGACCGCCCGCCCCCTCGACGCTCGACGAGCTGTGGCGGTCGTACAAGGCGACGGGCGACGAGCGGCTGCGCGAGCAGCTGATCCTGCACTACTCGCCGCTGGTCAAGTACGTCGCGGGCCGGGTGAGCGTCGGCCTGCCGGCCAACGTCGAGCAGGCGGACTTCGTGTCGTCCGGGGTGTTCGGGCTGATCGACGCCATCGAGAAGTTCGACATCGACCGGGAGATCAAGTTCGAGACGTACGCGATCACGCGCATCCGGGGCGCGATGATCGACGAACTGCGCGCGCTGGACTGGATCCCGCGGTCCGTACGGCAGAAGGCGCGCAACGTCGAGCGGGCCTACGCCACCCTGGAGGCCCGGCTGCGGCGCACCCCGTCCGAGGGCGAGGTGGCCGCCGAGATGGGCATCGCCGTGGACGAACTCCACGCGGTGTTCAGTCAGCTGTCGCTGGCGAACGTGGTGGCCCTGGAGGAGTTGCTGCACGTCGGGGGCGAGGGCGGCGACCGGCTGAGCCTGATGGACACGCTGGAGGACACCGCCGCCGACAACCCCGTGGAGGTGGCGGAGGACCGGGAGCTCAGACGTTTCCTGGCGCGGGCGATCAACACGCTGCCCGAGCGCGAGAAGACCGTCGTCACGCTGTACTACTACGAGGGCCTCACACTCGCGGAGATCGGCAACGTGCTGGGGGTGACCGAGAGCCGGGTCAGCCAGATCCACACCAAGTCCGTGCTCCAGCTGCGGGCGAAGCTGGCGAGTTTCGGCCGTTGACCTGGCCTGAGGCCGCTCCGTCGGGCGAAGCGCCTCCCGTGCCCGGTGATTCGTCCGTAAAGTGGTTGACGTGCCAAGGATTCGAGCGGCCTCCGTGGCCGAGCACCGGTCGATGCAGCGTGCCGCCCTGCTGGACGCGGCGCGCTCCTTGCTGTCCGAGGGTGGGACGGAGGCGCTGACGTTCCCCGCGCTCGCCGAGCGCACGGGACTCGCGCGGTCGTCCGTGTACGAGTACTTCCGGTCGCGGGCCGCCGTGGTCGAGGAGCTCTGCGAGGTCGACTTCCCGCTCTGGGCGGCGGAGGTCGAGGCGGCGATGGCCGTCGCGGACAGTCCCGAACGCAAGGTCGAGGCGTACGTACGGCAGCAGCTGGCCCTGGTCGGGGACCGGCGGCACCGGGCCGTCGTCGCCATCTCGGCCAGTGAACTCGACGCGGGGGCGCGGGAGAAGATCCGCGCCGCGCACGGCGGGCTCGTCGCGATGATCGTCGAAGCCCTGGCGGCCATGGGACACGCACAGCCCCGACTGGCCGCGATGCTGCTCCAGGGCGTGGTCGACGCGGCCGTACGGCGGATCGAGCTCGGCGCGGCGGAGGCCCCCGAAGCGATCACCGAGGCGGCGGTCGCGATGGCGTTGCGGGGCGTGCGCGGCTGAGGTTTCGCTCACCGCCCCGTTGATTCCAGTTCCGCCACTCCGCCACTCCGCCACTTTGGCACGCCCGCCACCGGCAGCAGACGCGACGGCCCCCTGCTCAGCAGCCACGGGGGCAGCAGGGACAGTGGGTCCAGGTAGACGTCCCCTCTGAGCAGGCCCCAGTGCAGACAGGCCGTCGGGCAGTGGGAGGTGCCGGCTTCCAGTGCGCCCAGGACCGTGCCCGCGCCGACCTCGTCCCCTTTCTCCACCGACGCCCGGACCGGTTCGTAAGTCGTCCGCAGGGGTGGTTCGCCCGTGCCCGTCAGCTCCACCGAGACGACTCCGCGCCCCGCGACCCGGCCCGCGAACGCCACCCGACCCGGCGCGACGGCCCGTACCGGAGCGCCGATGTCCGCCGCCAGGTCCACGCCCCGGTGGCCCCGGCCGTACGCCGTCGCCGGTGGCTCCCAGCCCCGTACGACCGAGGGGCGCAGCCCCACGGGCCAGTTCCGCCCGACGGCCACCACCGGCGGGCCGGATCCCGGCGGCTTCTCCTCGTCCCCCGGCGGCTTCTCCACGTCCCCCGGCGGCTCCGCCGCTGGTATCGGCGGTGCCTCGCCCGCCGGCGACGCGACCGGCCCACCGCGCCACGCCGAAGCCCGCGCACCCGCTTCCGGCGGGATCATCGCCACGGCGACGGCCATCAGCGCCAGGAACGGGCCCGGCCACGTCCCCATCCTCATCCCCGTCCACGTACATCGTTTCGCTCGCATGCGAGAACCGTGCCGGAGTGCGGTCGATCATGGCCGGGATCTGTGGACCACCGGCGGGTTGTGGATATCGGCGTCACCCGGGGCCCCGTGGGTCCCGTACACTTCTGATGGCGACCCGGGCCACCGGGTCGACTTCGCACGCCCCGATACGAGGCCCGTCAGTGGTCCGTATCAGCGCCCCTCGGTCCTTAGCGGCACGGCGCGTCGTGGGCGTCAGGCGCGGGTGCCGTCCGGCACGCGCGGCACAACCGAGAAACACAAGGAGAACGGCCATGGCCGTCGTCACGATGCGGGAGCTGCTGGAGAGCGGCGTCCACTTCGGTCACCAGACCCGTCGTTGGAACCCGAAGATGAAGCGCTTCATCTTCACGGAGCGCAACGGCATCTACATCATCGACCTGCTCCAGTCGCTGTCGTACATCGACCGCGCCTACGAGTTCGTCAAGGAGACCGTCGCCCACGGCGGCACGGTCATGTTCGTCGGTACGAAGAAGCAGGCGCAGGAGGCCATCGCCGAGCAGGCCACCCGCGTCGGCATGCCCTACGTCAACCAGCGCTGGCTGGGCGGCATGCTCACCAACTTCTCGACCGTCTACAAGCGTCTGCAGCGCCTCAAGGAGCTCGAGCAGATCGACTTCGAGGACGTCGCCGCCTCCGGTCTGACCAAGAAGGAGCTGCTGGTCCTCTCCCGCGAGAAGGCCAAGCTGGAGAAGACCCTCGGCGGTATCCGCGAGATGCAGAAGGTGCCCAGCGCCGTCTGGATCGTGGACACCAAGAAGGAGCACATCGCGGTCGGTGAGGCCCGGAAGCTCAACATCCCGGTCGTCGCCATCCTGGACACCAACTGCGACCCCGACGAGGTCGACTACAAGATCCCGGGCAACGACGACGCGATCCGCTCCGTCACCCTGCTCACCCGCGTGATCGCCGACGCCGTCGCCGAGGGCCTCATCTCCCGCTCCGGTGTCGCCGCCGAGGCCAAGGGTGAGAAGGCCGCGGGCGAGCCGCTCGCCGAGTGGGAGCGCGACCTGCTCGAGGGTGGCGAGAAGAAGGCCGAGGAGAAGGCTGAGGAGGCCCCGGCCGCCGAGGCTCCGGCCGCCGAGGCCGAGAAGCCGGCTGAGGCTCCCGCCGCTGAGGCCGAGAAGCCGGCCGAGGCTCCGGCCGCCGAGGCTCCGGCCGCCGACGCCGAGCAGGCCTGACACCAGGGCGTTGACGGCGGGAGCGGCGACATGAACTCCGCTCCCGCCGTTCACCCGTAGGTCAACGGCGCGTCAGGGATCCACGGCTACCTGTGGATCGCAGAACCCCGTAGATCTTCGATCCTCCAGACTTCGAGAAAGATTCACAGACTCATGGCGAACTACACCGCCGCCGACGTCAAGAAGCTCCGTGAGCTCACCGGCGCCGGCATGATGGACTGCAAGAAGGCGCTGGACGAGGCCGAGGGCAACGTCGAGAAGGCCGTCGAGGCGCTCCGCATCAAGGGCCAGAAGGGCGTCGCCAAGCGCGAGGGCCGTTCCGCCGAGAACGGCGCCGTGGTCTCCCTCATCGCCGACGACAACTCCTCCGGCGTCCTGGTCGAGCTGAAGTGCGAGACGGACTTCGTCGCCAAGGGCGAGAAGTTCCAGGCCGCCGCCAACACGATCGCCGAGCACGTCGCCAAGACCTCCCCGGCCGACATCGAGGCGCTGCTCGCCTCCGAGATCGAGCCCGGCAAGACCGTCCAGGCGTTCGTCGACGAGGCCAACGCCAACCTGGGCGAGAAGATCGTCCTGGACCGCTTCGCGCAGTTCGCCGACGGCTTCGTCCTCGCGTACATGCACCGCACGATGCCCGACCTGCCCCCGCAGATCGGTGTCCTCGTCGAGCTGGACAAGCCGGACGCGGACGTCGCCAAGGGCATCGCCCAGCACATCGCCGCCTTCGCGCCGAAGTACCTCTCCAAGGAGGACGTCCCGGCCGAGGTCGTCGAGTCCGAGCGCCGCGTCGCCGAGGAGACCACCCGCGCCGAGGGCAAGCCCGAGGCCGCCCTGCCGAAGATCGTCGAGGGTCGCCTCAACGGCTTCTTCAAGGACGCCACGCTGCTCGGCCAGCCGTACGCGCTGGACAACAAGAAGTCCGTACAGAAGATCCTGGACGAGGCCGGTGTCACCCTGAAGCGCTTCACGCGCATCAAGGTCGGCATCTGAGTCCGTACCGCGATCGACGCGCGACCCCGCTAGGGTCGACAGCAGTCGTCCGTGTCGTTCGCGTATGCCGTCCCGCACACGCGTGACGGACGACAGCAGATCTGACGAGGAGGCCGTTGCCGCGCATGGGATGCGAAACACACCCCACCGGCAATGGCCTTCTTCGTATGTGCAACAGGTACGAAGAGGCGGGATCTCCATGACGACCAAGGCCCAGAAGAGCGACGACGGCAAAGTGCGCGGCCGGTTTCTGCTGAAGCTGTCCGGAGAGGCCTTCTCCGGCGGTGGCGGCCTGGGCGTGGACCCCGACGTGGTGCACAAGATCGCCCGCGAGATCGCGGCGGTCGTACGGGACGGCGCGCAGGTCGCGGTCGTCATCGGCGGCGGCAACTTCTTCCGCGGCGCCGAACTCCAGCAGCGCGGCATGGACCGCGCCCGGTCCGACTACATGGGCATGCTCGGCACCGTGATGAACTGCCTCGCCCTCCAGGACTTCCTGGAGAACGAGGGCATCGACAGCCGGGTCCAGACCGCCATCACCATGGGCCAGGTCGCCGAGCCCTACATCCCGCTGCGCGCCGTGCGCCATCTGGAGAAGGGGCGCGTCGTCATCTTCGGCGCCGGTATGGGCATGCCGTACTTCTCCACCGACACCACCGCCGCCCAGCGCGCCCTGGAGATCGACGCCGAGGCACTGCTGATGGGCAAGAACGGCGTGGACGGGGTCTACGACTCCGACCCCAAGACCAACCCGGACGCGGTCAAGTTCGACTCCCTCGGATACGGCGAGGTCATCACCCGCGACCTCAAGGTCGCCGACGCCACCGCGATCACCCTGTGCCGCGACAACAAGCTGCCGATCCTCGTGTTCGAGCTTCTGGCGGAGGGAAATATCGCGCGGGCCGTCAAGGGTGAGAAGATCGGCACTCTCGTGGGCGAACAGGGCAGCGGGGCCTGACCTGGGACCACCCCTGCCGGGGGGACGGACCCTGACCGGGGGATGGACAATGTTCTGATGGTCGGGAACCGTGCAGGAAAGAGACGCGACGCAGCCGGCCGCCGACGTGACAGAGAACAGCAGCCGGGCCTACTCAAGACACGCAGGAGCAAGTGGTGATCGAAGAGACCCTCCTCGAAGCCGAGGAGAAGATGGAGAAGGCCGTCGTGGTCGCCAAGGAGGACTTCGCCGCGATCCGCACCGGTCGTGCGCACCCGGCGATGTTCAACAAGATCGTGGCGGACTACTACGGAGCGCTGACGCCGATCAACCAGCTGGCTTCGTTCTCGGTGCCGGAGCCGCGCATGGCCGTGGTGACCCCGTTCGACAAGAGCGCGCTGCGCAACATCGAACAGGCGATCCGTGACTCCGACCTGGGCGTCAACCCGAGCAACGACGGCAACATCATCCGTGTGGTGTTCCCCGAGCTCACCGAGGAGCGCCGTCGCGACTACATCAAGGTCGCCAAGACGAAGGGCGAGGACGCCAAGGTGTCCATCCGCTCCGTCCGCCGCAAGGCCAAGGACGCCATCGACAAGCTGATCAAGGACGGCGAGGTCGGCGAGGACGAGGGCCGCCGCGCGGAGAAGGAGCTCGACGACACCACCGCGAAGTACGTCACCCAGGTGGACGAGCTCCTCAAGCACAAGGAAGCGGAGCTGCTCGAAGTCTGATGAACGAGTCTTCCTGGGGGGCGCCGCCACAAGCCGGGTACTGGGGGCCGTCCGACCACGGGCCTGTCCAGGGGGCTGCCCCGGCGGCCCCGGCGGGTCCCGCATACGATGCGCCTGAGGCCCCGCACACTCGGCCCATGCCCATCGTGCCCGACGTGCCCGCGCATGGCGGAAACCAGGATGACGACCGGGGGGCCGCTCGGATGGGCGGCCCCCCGTTCCACAACGAGATGCCGTCGGCGCAGCCCCACGGGGCCGCGCCGCAGAAGCCGGAACCCATGTCCGACGCCCCTCAGCCCGCCCCGCAGAAGAAGAGCGCGGGCCGTGACCTGAGCGCCGCGATAGGGGTCGGTGTCGGGCTCGGGGTGGTGATCGTCGCCTCGTTGTTCATCGTCAAGGCCGTCTTCGTGGGCGTGGTCGCGGTCGCGGTGGTGGTGGGCCTGTGGGAGCTCACGTCGCGCCTGCAGGAGCGCAAGTCCATCAAGGCGCCCCTCGTACCGCTCGCGGTCGGCGGTGCGGCGATGGTCGTTGCCGGGTACGTACGGGGCACCGAAGGCGCGTGGGTGGCCATGGCGCTGACCGCGCTCGCGGTGCTGGTCTGGCGTATGACGGAGCCGCCGGAGAACTACCTCAAGGACGTCACGGCGGGCGTCTTCGCGGCCTTCTACGTCCCGTTCCTGGCCACGTTCGTCGCGCTGATGCTCGCCGCGGACGACGGGCACTGGCGGGTCCTGACGTTCCTGCTCCTGACGGTCGTCAGCGACACGGGCGCGTACGCGGTCGGCTGGCGCTTCGGCACGCACAAGCTCGCCCCGCGCATCAGCCCCGGCAAGACCCGCGAGGGCCTGCTCGGCGCGATCGCGTTCGCCATGGTGGCGGGCGCCCTGTGCATGCAGTTCCTCATCGAGGACGGCACCTGGTGGCAGGGCCTGCTCCTCGGTCTCGCGGTCGCGGCCAGCGCCACGCTGGGCGACCTCGGCGAGTCGATGATCAAGCGCGACCTGGGCATCAAGGACATGGGCACGCTCCTGCCGGGCCACGGCGGGATCATGGACCGCCTGGACTCACTGCTGCCCACCGCTCCGGTGGTGTGGCTGCTGTTCGTCCTCTTCGTGGGGTCCGGCTGACCGCCGCACCGGTTCGCTCTCTTCACCACCCCTTCCGTTCGTAGGATCACGTACGACGATCCGCGTGACGGGAGGGGTGGGGCGTATGCGAGACCCGCGGAGCCTGGCCGAACTCCAGGAGTGGCTGCGGAGCAAAGGCATCCCGTACGACTCCTGGGGCATCGGCGCCGTCAAGTCCGTACGGAACCTGTGGGACGAGATCACCTCGGGCGAGGCGACCCTCTCGGACGACCCGCCGCTGCGCCGGGTCTCGGTCGTCAGCGTGCGCGTGGTGGCGGACGGCAGACAGCTCACGGAAGTCGGCCAGCTCATGGCCAACGGAGCCGTACGGAAGAGGAACTCACCGCCCACCGAGAAGATGAAGCCGGGGGAGACGCCGATCACGGCGGCGCTTCGGTGCCTGGCCGAGGAACTCGGAGTCCGGGACACAGACGTCACCATCGACCCACAGTCCCTGTCGGTGACCGTCGAGCAGGACGCCTCACCTTCGTACCCCGGCCTGACCAGCGAATACCGCCTCCACACGGTCGACGCCCAGGTCGTCGGCCTCCCCGGCACGAGCTTCACGACCGACGAGGCCTCCGACGACGCCGATGCGGTGATCTCCACGCACTACTGGGAGTGGCGGTAACGGGGGCGGGCTTCGCCCAGGGG
>NZ_VJZC01000112.1 GCF_009377185.1 Streptomyces spongiae | reverse complement strand
GCGCATGTCCTGTTCAACGATGCGCGGCTGTTGAGGGTGCTGTTGGGGGCGCCGTTGGGGTTTCTGTGGGTGCGTATCTGCGGGTCAGTTGTGGCTGGTCGCGCCCACGCGGCGGAGCCGCACATTGATACAGCCCCGCGCCCCTAACGGGGCGCCGTTTGGGTTTCTGTTGGTGGCATCTGCGGGTTGTTTGTGGCTGGTCGCGCAGTTCCCCGCGCCCCTTACGGGGCGCTCCCTACTCCCCCTCGGTGTGCGCCTCCCTCACTCGCAGTGCCCTTCCCAAGTCGTCCAGTTGGTCCACCAGCTTGCGGCGCAGGGACGGGATCGGGTTGGACTTCTTGAGGCACTTCTCGCCGCGGCGGAGGGTTTTGGCGTCGACGGCGTACACCGGGAAGGCCCAGCGGCCCGCCGCCTCGGCGATGGCGGGGCCGCGGCGGGCGGCGAGGGCGACCGCGTCGGTGAAGTACCGCTCCACGTACTCCTCCAGCAACTCGGCCTGTTCGGGCTGCCAGAAGCCCTGGGCGGTGGCCGTGAACAGGTAGTTGGAGAGGTCGTCGGTGGCGAACATGGCCTCCCAGGCCGTGCGCTTGGCCTCCGGGTCGGGCAGCGCGGCCCGGCAGCGGGCGGCGCCCTCCTGGCCGGTGGCACTCGGGTCGCGCCGCGCCTCGGCGGCGATCGCGGCCTCGTCCGCGGCGCCGAGGACCGCGAGGCGGCCCAGGATGCGCCAGCGCAGCTCGGGGTCGAGCTCGGGACCTCCGGGCACGGTGCCGTCGGCGAGCCACTCGGCGACGGTGTCGGGGTGGGCGGCGACGTCGATGAAGTGGCGTACGGCGGTGAGGCGCAGGCCCGGGTTGGATCCGTCCTCGGTGCGGCGGATCAGGTCGTGGCACAGGGAGGTGAGGCTCGACAGGGCGGCGGGCCGGTCCGCGTCCGTCAGGAAGCGGCCCGCGACCTGGACCGACGCGAACGACAGGACGCCCTGGACCAGCGCCAGGTCCGTCTCGTGCGGCAGATGGGCGCGCGCGGCCTCCAGGTAGGCGGAGGCGGGCAGTTCACCGTCGCGGACCGCGTCCCGCAGGGCGTTCCAGACGACGGCACGGGTCAGCGGGTCGGGCAGCGCGGACAGCTTGTCGCGGACCGCCGCGAAGGACTCGGGGTCGAAGCGGACCTTGGCGTAGGTGAGGTCGCCGTCGTTGAGGAGGAGCAGGGCGGGCCGCTTGCCGATCGGACTTGCCGCGTCCTGGGGGACGTCGAGTTCGGGGCGCGCGCGCAGGACGAGGTGGCCGTTGTCACCGGGGTCGGGGTCGTAGAGGCCGACGGCGATGCGGTGCGGGCGGCTGCCGTCGCGCTGAACGCTCACCGTGTACGTGCCGTCGTCGGCCCGGGCGACCTTCGGGGTGAGGGTGTCGACACCCGTGGTGCGCAGCCAGGAGTCGGCCCAGGCGTGCACGTCGCGTTCGGTGGCGTCGGCCAGGGAGTCGATGAAGTCGGCGAGCGTGGCGTTGCCGAACCGGTGGCGGGCGAAGTGGGTGTTGATGCCGGCGAGGAAGTCCTTCTCGCCGAGCCAGGCCACGAGTTGCCGTAGCGCGGAGGCGCCCTTGGCGTAGGAGATGCCGTCGAAGTTGAGCAGCGCGGAGGCGGTGTCGTCGACGGCCTCGGGGGCGACCGGGTGGGTGGAGGGGCGCTGGTCGGCGTCGTACCCCCAGGCCTTGCGGGCGACACCGAAGTCGACCCAGGTGTCGGTGAAGCGGGTGGCTTCGGTGAGGGTCTGGTAGCCCATGTACTCGGCGAAGGACTCGTTCAGCCAGATGTCGTCCCACCACTTGAGGGTGACGAGGTCGCCGAACCACATGTGGGCCATCTCGTGGGCGACGACCATGGCGCGGGTCTGCCGCTCGGTGTCGGTGACGGCGGAGCGGTAGACGAACTCGTCGCGGAAGGTGACCAGGCCGGGGTTCTCCATCGCCCCGAAGTTGAACTCGGGGACGAACGCCTGGTCGTAGGAGTCGAAGGGGTACGGCTCCTCGAACTTCTCGTGGTAGCGGTCGAAGCACGCGCGCGTGATGTCGAGGATTTCTTCGGCGTCGACGTCCAGGTGGGGCGCGAGGGAGCGGCGGCAGTGGATGCCGAAGGGCAGTCCGCGGTGCTCGGTGCGCACGGAGTGCCAGGGCCCGGCGGCGACGGCGACCAGGTAGGTGGAGATCAGCGGTGTGGGGGCGGCCCGCCATGTGCCGTCCTCCTGCTGCTCGGTGATGCCGTTGGCGATGACCGTCCAGTCGTCGGGCGCGGTCACGGTCAGCTCGAAGACGGCCTTGAGGTCGGGCTGGTCGAAGGCCGGGAAGACGCGCTTGCAGTCGTCCAGGGCGAGCTGCGTGTAGACGTAGGTCTCGCCGTCGGTGGGGTCGGTGAAGCGGTGCATGCCCTCGCCGGTGCGGGAGTAGCGCATGGCGGCGTCGATGCGCAGCTCGTGTTCGCCGGCGGTCAGGCCCTTGAGGGGCAGCCGGTTCTCGTCGAACGTGTCCAGGTCGAGGGCGTGTCCGTCGAGGGCGGCGTGGCGCAGTTCCTCGGGCTTGAGCTCGACGAAGGTGTCCGTGGCTTTACGGTCCCCGCGGACCGTGAAGTGGATGACGGTGCGGGAGTCGAACAGCTCGTCGCCACGCGTCAGATCGAGGTCGATCTCGTAGCGGTGGACGTCGAGGAGCCTGGAACGTGTCTGCGCTTCGTCGCGCGTCAGTACGGACATGCAGGACATGCTGCCTGATGCCACTGACACGGCACAGGGGCGGGACGGTACACGGCATTTGTCCGCCGCCCTCCCCCGTGCGCCCCGTGCAAGCTGTGTCCCACCGCCTCAGACCTGCCTCAGGCCTGTGTCCGGTCCTCGGCGGGCTTCTCGTCGCCCGCCTCGTCCCGGGCGCCGCCTGCCGCTTCCTCGGCGTCGCGTCGCGCGCGCTGCCCGGGTACGCGCCCGTCGGGGTGCGGTAGTGCGGGGTCCGGCTGCGGCGTGAGGTCCCCGAGGCGGGCGCGCAGCTCCCGTACCTCGCGCTCCAGGGCGTGGCTGCGCTGGTGGGCGTCGTACAGGAAGCGGACCTTGGTGCGCAGCGCCCAGGGGTCGACGGGCTTCATGACGAGGTCGGCGACTCCCAGCGCGTAGGCCGTGGAGGCGAGTTCGGCGTCGGGGCCGAAGCCGGTGAGCAGGATGACGGGGATGTGCTGGGTCTGCTCCAGACGCCGCAGGTAGCGCACGACGTCGAGGCCGCTGACACCGGGCATACGGACGTCGAGGAGCAGCAGCCCGACCTGGCCGCGCAGGACCTCCTTGAGTGCCGCGTCGCCGCTGGTGGCGCGCGTCAGCCGGTAGCCCAGCGGGGCCAGGGCGCTCTCCAGGGCGTACAGCGTGTCCTCATGGTCGTCGACGATGAGGATCCTGGCATCCGACGGCATGGCCCGACGTCCCCTCGCTCGGACACATCAGTCAGCCCCGGCTACCTCACCGCGCGTACCCGGGGTCTGACAAGGAGTGCTCAGGCAGGATGCCTTCTGGCGGGCGCGGTGTCACTCCCCTGTACCGGCCACGCCGTTCACCGCGCCGTCCGCGATGCGCTCGTGATGGCGAATGACCTCGGCGATGATGAAGTTGAGGAGCTTCTCGGCGAACGCCGGGTCCAGGTTGGCGTTCACCGCGAGGTGGCGCAGCCGGGCGATCTGCTGGGCCTCGCGCGCCGGGTCGGCGGGCGGCAGCCGGTGCTCGGCCTTGAGGTGGCCGACCTGCTGGGTGCACTTGAACCGCTCGGCGAGCATGTGGACGACGGCGGCGTCGATGTTGTCGATGCTCTCGCGCAGCCGGACGAGCTCGGCGCGGACGGCGGGGTCGACTTCCCCGGTGCCGGTGTTGCTGGAGGTCATGGGCGTCACCCTACGGGGCGTCCCGTTGTTCGATCATCGGGCGGCTCTCCTGGGTGCGGAAGTGGACCGGGGCCACGCCGACACGACGGGTGAACAGGCGGGAGAAGTACGCCGGGTCGTCGTACCCGACCCGCCGGGCCACGGCGGCGACGGGCAGGTCGGTCGAGGCGAGCAGTTCCTTGGCGCGGTCCAGGCGGATGCGCAGGAGGTAGTCCTTGGGGCTGCAGCCGGCGCCGCGGCGGACGGCGGTGCGCAGCTCGGCGGTGGTCATGCCGAGCCGGGCGGCGTGCTCGGCCACCGACAGGGGTGTGCAGGCGTCGCGGGCGAGGGACTGCAGGGGCCGGTCGCCGTCCGGGGCGAGGTCGGCGCGGGCGCCGCGCAGGGTGACGAGGAGCTCGTGCAGGGCGGCGCCCGCCGCCACCTCGGGCAGGGGTGTGTCGCGCTGGACGGTGCGGGCGACGCGGCCGATGACCGCGCGGGCGCCGGACGCGTCCGAAAGGGGCACCACAGGCCGGTCCGGTTCGATGCAGCCGAGTTCGGTGTACGCCTCGGTCGCGGGCCCGGTGAAGGCGACCCAGCTCTCGTCCCAGTGCGGGTCGGGCCCGTAGTGGTGCGGGACGCCCGGGGTGAGCCAGAGCAGGACGGGTGCCGTGACCTCCACACGAGGCCCGTCGCCGGCCCGGAACCAGCCGCCGCCCGCGCCGATCACCACGGCCACGTGGTGGTCGAGGGTGCGCGGCCCGACGGTGGGCAGCTCGCCGTACTGCAGTCCGACGCCGAGGCAGGCGAGGCCGAGCCGGTGGAGGGCGGGGCCGGGCGTGAAGTAGCGCATCCAGGTGTGGTAGGCGCGCCTCCCTGCGTCCACGGGGTCCTCACCTCCCTGCGTCCACGGTGCCTTCACCTACTCGCGTCCACAGTGCCCGCACCTACCTGCACCCACAGTGCCCTCACTTTCGTCCAAGCGTCGCCGATCTTTGTCCATGGACGTGGTCACCGCCAGGGGTGAGGGTGAGGCCATGAGCGAAATCAGGGTCGGGAACAGCGAATTCAGTGTGGGGGACAGCGACTTCCTGCTGGACGGGCGCCCGGTGCGGCTGCTGTCGGGCGCGCTGCACTACTTCCGGGTGCACGAGGAGCACTGGGGCCATCGCCTGGCGATGCTGCGGGCGATGGGCCTCAACTGTGTGGAGACGTACGTCCCGTGGAACCTGCACGAGCCGCGCCCCGGCGAGTTCCGTGAGGTGGGGCAGCTGGGCCGGTTCCTGGACGCGGCCCGGGAGGCGGGGCTGTGGGCGATCGTGCGCCCGGGGCCGTACATCTGCGCGGAGTGGGAGAACGGCGGGTTGCCGCACTGGGTGACGGGGCAGCTGCGCACGCGGGACGAGCGCTTCCTGGAGCCGGTGGAGCGCTGGTTCCGGCGCCTGCTGGGCGAGGTCGTACCCCGGCAGATCGACCGGGGCGGTCCGGTGATCATGGTGCAGATCGAGAACGAGTACGGCAGCTACGGCACCGACCAGGTGTACCTGCGCCGGCTGGCCGACCTGGTGCGCGCCGAGGGCGTGACGGTGCCGCTGTTCACGACGGACGGTCCGGAGGACCACATGCTCACGGGCGGCTCGATCCCGGGGCTGCTCGCGACGGCGACCTTCGGGTCCCGCGGGCGCGAGGCGTTCGACGTGCTGCGCAGGCACCGCCCCACGGGTCCGCTGATGTGCATGGAGTGGTGGTGCGGCTGGTTCACCTACTGGGGCGGGGAGCAGGCGGCACGCGACGCGGAGGACGCCGCGCGGTCGCTGCGCGAGATCCTGGAGTGCGGTGCCTCGGTGAACCTCTACATGGCGCACGGCGGCACGAACTTCGCGGGCTGGTCGGGCGCCAACCGGGGCGGCGGCACCCTGCACGACGGTCCGCTGCACCCGGACGTCACCTCGTACGACTACGACGCGCCGATCGACGAGTACGGGCGCCCCACCGAGAAGTTCTGGCGCTTGAGGGAGGTCCTCGCGGAGTACGCGGACGGCCCCCTGCCGGACGTACCGCCCGCGCCGGCGGCCCTGGGCGAGGCCGTCCCGGCCCGGCTCACCGCGTGGGCGCCCCTGGAGGACGTCCTGGAGTCGCGCGGCGGCCCGTCGGTCGAGGCACCGATGCCGCCCACCTTCGAGGAACTCGATGTGGACCGCGGCCTGGTGCGCTATTCCGTGGAGATCCCGGGCCCCAGGGAGCCGTACCCGCTGCTCGCGCGCGGGCTGCGCGACCTCGCGGTGGTGTACGTCGACGGGGAGCGGGCCGGGGTGCTGACCGAGGACGAGCCCCAGCTGAAGGAGCCCGTCGCGGGTCCCGCGCGCGTGGAGCTGTGGGTGGAGTCCCTGGGGAGGGCCAACTACGGGCCGCGGCTCGGCGAGCCGAAGGGCATCACCGGGGGTGTCCTGCACGAGCGTGCGTTCGTGCACGGCGTACGCGCGCGTGGGCTGCGTGTCGACGCGCTGGACGACATCGAGGGCGTGCCGTTCCGGGAGCTGCCCGAGGAGGGCGCACCGGGGCTGTACCGGGGCACGTTCGAGGTGCGCGGGGCCGGGGACGCGCTCCTGAAGCTCCCGGGATGGACGCGGGGCTTCGTCTGGGTCAACGGCTTCAACCTGGGCCGCTACTGGTCCGTCGGGCCGCAGGACGAGCTGTACGTGCCCGGTCCGGTGCTGCGCGAGGGCGCGAACGACCTGTGGGTGCTGGAGCTTCAGGAGGCGGCCGGCGACTTGTCGCGGGGCACGTCCGCGTTGCCGCCGGGGGCTCCCTCGCTGCGGCCGGTCTCGCGGTAGCCCCGCGTGCATGAGCGTGGCGCCCCGGCGCTCGCGCCTGGGCGCCCGTGACCGGGGTCACGGGCGCCCCGTGCTCACAGCCTGGACGCGGGCGTCACAGCGTGGACGCCGCCTGGGCTATGGCCGACGCGAAGGTGGACACCTCGGTGTAGACACCAGGGGCGTTGGGCCGGGCGCAGCCCTCGCCCCAGCTGACGATGCCGACCTGGATCCAGGCACCGGCGTTGTCCTTGCGGAACATGGGGCCGCCGGAGTCGCCCTGGCAGGTGTCGACGCCGCCGGCCGCGAAGCCGGCGCAGATCTCCTCGCCCGGGACGAGGTCGTCGTAGAGGCCGCCGTAGGCCTTGCAGGTGGCGTCACTGACGAACGGCACGGTGGCCTTGAGCAGGTAGCGCTGCTGGGCTCCGCCCTCGCGTGCCGCGCCCCAGCCGGCGACGGTGAAGTCACCGGTGTTGTACTGCGAGGTCGTGGCGATCTTCAGGGTCGGCAGGTTGATCGGCTGGGCGAGCTTGATGAGCGCCCAGTCCTTGCCGGTGCCGTTGTAACCGGGCGCCTGGAGGACCTTGGTGGAGCGGACCTGGACGCGGCCGCTGGTGGACTGCAGGTCCACGACACCGGCGGTCGCGGTGATGCTGGTGTTGTTGCCGGAGCCGCTCACACAGTGCGCGGCGGTCAGCACGATCTGCTGGGTGTAGAGGGCGCCTCCACAGCCCATGGAGAGCCGGACCATGAACGGGAACTCGCCCTGCGCGGCACGGGTTCCGCCCACGACCGGGTTGGGCGCGGCGTTCGCGCTGACCGGCTGGAGGCTGACGACGGCGAGGGCGGCGGCTCCGGCCACCGCGGCTCTCTTGAGGAAGGTGAACAGCTTCTTCAACGGACTGTCCTCTCGTGGGGGGTGGATCGCGTATGGCAGGTTCATGACATGCCGCCCCACAGACGACAGTCAGGTACCTGTCAGAACGTTGTGTGAAGTATGAAGATCCCCTCCACCGGCCACAAGGGGCAAAAACGCGCCACCACGCGCCGGTCGCCAACCCGTCGGCGTCCACATGCGTCGACTTAGAGTGGAGGCGTATCGAGGCGTCGTGGGGGTACTGACGTGGCGAACGGCGGACCTGTCGAGCACGGCTTCCCGCACCTGGACACCGTGCGGGAGTCGATCACCGCGCTGTACAAGCGCCTCTCGTACGACACGATCCGCGACTTCGGCACCAGCGTGGCCCCCGTCGACGTGGCCTTCTGCGACACGGACGACCTGCACCTGGGCGCCCAGCGCGTCGCCCGTGAGATCGTCCGGCACTACCGGCTGCCCGACACCCGGATGATCATCAGCTTCCGCGAGATGACCCACGCGGCGAACGTCGAGCTGACCTCGGGCCCCGAGTACTTCATCGAGCTCAACGACCGCTTCCGCACCCACCGCCGGGACATCGGCGCGGCCCTCGCGCACGAGGTCATGCACGTCTACCTGCACCGTCTGGGCCTGTCGTTCCCCGGCACCCGCGCCAACGAGATCCTCACGGACACGGCGACGACCTACCTGGGCGCGGGCTGGCTCCTGCTGGACGCCTTCCGGGAGGACCGGGACTCCTCGCAGAAGCTGGGCTACCTCACCCCGGAGGAGTTCGGCTATGTGCTCGCGAAGCGGGCGACGCTGTTCGGCGAGGACCCGTCGATCTGGTTCACCAGCCCGCAGGCGTACACCGCGTACACCAGGGGCGCGGACCGGGCCCGCCGGGACGAGCAGCAGCCCCCGCTGACGGCCGCCGGCTGGGCGGGCCGCCGCCGCTACGCCAAGGACCGCCGCCATGCCCAGGACCACCACAACGCCCAGGACCACCGCCCGCCAGATCCGCAGCCGGGCGTCCCGTACGCGTTCACACCCGACGGCCGGGGCCCGCTGTGCGTCTCCTTCCCCTGCCCCACCTGTCACCAGCGCATCAGGGTCCCCGTCCGTGGCCGGGTCCGCGCCCGCTGCGGGTTGTGCCGGACGGTGCTGGAGTGCGACACGTGAGGCGGGCGGTGCCGGTGAACGACGTCATACCGTGAGCCGTTGGCGAAAGCGGGCCGGGCGCGCGAGGCTCGGAAGGTATGAACGAGCACGAGCCGCCGACGGGACCGGGCCTCTTCACGGCGGTGTACGAGGGCGACGAGGACACGGTCGTACGGCTGCTGCGGGCCGGCGTGAGCCCGGAGGCGACGGACGAGGGCGGCCAGACGGTCCTGTACCTCACGGCGGTCAGCGACGCGCCCGGCATCGCGCGCCTGCTCCTGACGGCGGGCGCCGACCCGGACCGTCTCAGCGCGGGCACGGACTCCCCCCTGTGCGGCGCGGCCTGCGGCGGCCACACGAAGGTCGTCCGCGCCCTGCTGGCCGCCGGGGCGACGCCCGACCTGGAGGAGGAACTGGGCTTCACCGCGCTGACCTGGGCGGTGCAGCGGGGCAACACCGACGTGGTGGCGGCCCTCCTGGAGTACGGCGCGGACCCGAACCGCCCCACCCCGACGGGCGAACCCCCGCTCGTGGCAGCCGCCCGCCGGGGCTCCCCGTCGTGCGTGCGCGCCCTCCTGGAACACGGCGCCCACGCGCGCGTGGAGGCCCTGACGGAGGCGCGCCGCTGGCTGACCGTGGACGTGGCCGCGGAGCTGCGCGCCGGCCTGGAGCGGACGTACGGACCCGGCCACGAGGTGACGACCCTCCGCGTCCCCGAGGACGGCGGCATCACCGTCGTGGTCGAACTGCGCACCGGTGACCGGACGGTGGCGGGCAACGACCAGCAGACCGGGCACGCGGAGATCGTGGGGCTGCTGGAGTCGGTCCGTGGCGAGGACGCGGGTCTCGGACGGTGGTGGTCCGGCCCCCAGGTCCCCGACACCACTCGCGAGTTCCCCGACAGCACCCGCGGGTTCCCTGGCAGCACTCACGATCTTCCGGATACACCGCCCGCTGTATGACCGGCCCACGGTGGGTGGGCCGCACGACAGCCACGTCACCCGGCCACGTCACCCGGCCCCGTACACCGGCCTCGGAGGCTCCGCTTCCGCGAGGAGCTTGAGGGCCGCCTCGCCCGCCTCGGCCGGGGTCCAGCGGGCACCCTTGTCGGCGGTCGGTCCCGGTCGCCAGCCCTCCATGACCGTGATGCGACCGCCCTCGGTCTCGAAGACCCGCCCGCTGACACCCGCGCTCGCCGCCGAGCCCAGCCACACCACCAGGGGCGAGACGTTCTCCGGGGCCATGGCGTCGAAGCCGCCGTCGGGTGCGGCCATCGTCTCGGCGAAGGCGTGTTCCGTCATACGGGTGCGGGCGGCGGGAGCGATGGCGTTCACCTGGACCCCGTAGCGCCCGAGTTCGGCCGCCGCGACCAGGGTGAGCCCGACGATGCCGGCCTTCGCCGCGCTGTAGTTGCCCTGCCCGACCGAACCCAGCAGACCCGCTCCGCTACTGGTGTTGACGACCCGGGCCACCGGTGTCCGCCCCGCCTTGGCCTCGGCACGCCAGTGCGCGGCCACGTGGTTCAGCGGCAGGAAGTGTCCCTTCAGATGGACGCGCAGAACGGCGTCCCAGTCGTCCTCGTCGAGGTTGACGAGCATCCGGTCGCGCAGGAACCCGGCGTTGTTGACGAGGGTGTCGAGCCGGCCGTACGTCTCCAGCGCGGTGCGTACGAGGGACGCGGCGCCCTCGGTCGTGGCGATGTCGCCGCCGTGGGCGACCGCCTCTCCGCCTGCCGCGCGGATCTCGGCGGCGACCCGGGCCGCCGGGCTGTCCGGTCCCGGTGCACCGTCGAGGCCGACGCCGAGGTCGTTGACGACGACGCGGGCGCCCTCGGCGGCGTACGCGAGGGCGTGGGCGCGCCCCAGTCCGCGCCCCGCGCCGGTGACGATGACGACGCGCCCCTCACAGATCCGGCGTGCGCTCATCCGGTTCTCCTTTCCCGGTCTGGTTGGTTGACGGTGGTTGGTTGACGGTCGCGGCGTCGAGGAACGCGGGCCGTTCGCCGCCGCCGTGGACGAGCAGTGAGGCCCCTGTGATGTAGGCCGCCGCGTCCGAGGCCAGGAAGACGGCGGCACCGCCGATGTCGGACGGCTCGGCGAGCCGGCCCAGCGGGACCGTGCGGGCGACGGCCGCGACGCCGTCCTCGTCGCCGTAGTGGAGGTGGGACAGCTCGGTGCGGACCATGCCGAGCACGAGTGTGTTGACGCGGATGTCCGGGGCCCATTCCACAGCCATGGACCGGGCCAGGTGGTCCAGTCCCGCCTTGGCCGCGCCGTACGCGGCCGTCCCCGGCGAGGGCCGGTCCCCGCTCACGCTGCCGATCATCACGATGGCGCCCCCGGCCCGTTTGAGGTGCTCGTACGCGGCGAGCGAGACGGTCAGCGGTGCGGTGAGGTTGAGCTCGATGACGCGGGCGTGGCGTCGGGCGTCGCCACCGGTACCGCCGTCGGCCAGCGGCCGATAGGGAGCGCCGCCCGCGTTGTTGACGAGGACGTCGACACGGGGCAGGCCGTCGAACAGGCGGTGTACGGCGTCGGGGTCCCGGACGTCCACCGGCACGAACTCCGTTCCCTTCACCGGCTCTTCGGGCGGTCTGCGCGCACAGACCACGGTGTCGGCGCCCGCCGCGGCGAAGGCCCGCGCGATCCCGGCGCCGACACCGCGGGTGCCGCCGGTGACGACGACGAGCTTGCCTCTCAGCGGCGTGCCGTCCTGCCGGGCGGTTCGCTGTCCGGCGAGCTGCCGGGCGGACTGTCCAGGGGGCTGTCCGGCTCGCTGTGCGGAGTTATCCACAGGCTCTCCCGCGGGCTTCCGTTCGCTGCTACCTTCGACATCGAACCTAACAAACGTTTGGTGGAAAGGTAGCTGATGAGCTGATGGGTGTCTCCACCTCGTCCCCGGAGAAGGGGATTTCCGTCGTCACGGTCGACTTCCCGCCCGTGAACGCGCTGCCGGTGCGCGGCTGGTTCGAGCTGACCGAAGCCGTGCGCGCGGCCGGCCGCGACACCGACGTCCGCTGTGTGGTGCTGGCGGCCGGGGGACGCGGGTTCAACGCGGGGGTGGACATCAAGGAGATACAGGCACAGGGTGGTCCGGCCCTGGCGGGCGCCAGCCAGGGCTGCGCGGAGGCCTTCGCCGCGGTGTACGAGTGCGAGGTCCCCGTGGTGGCGGAGGTGCACGGCTTCTGCCTGGGGGGCGGGATAGGCCTCGCGGGGAACGCGGACGCGATCGTGGCGAGCGACGACGCCACGTTCGGTCTGCCCGAGCTGGACCGCGGCGCGCTGGGGGCGGCCACGCACCTGGCCCGGCTGGTCCCGCAGCACCTGATGCGCGCCCTGTACTACACGTCGCGCACGGCGACCGCGGCCGAGCTGCACGCGCACGGGTCGGTGTGGCGTGTCGTGCCGCGCGGCGAACTGCGCTCGGCCGCACTGGAGTTGGCTGGCGAGATAGCCGCCAAGGACGGTCGGCTGATCCGGCTCGCCAAAGCCGCCATCAACGGCATCGACCCCGTCGACGTCCGCCGCAGCTACCGCTTCGAGCAGGGCTTCACCTTCGAGGCGAGCCTCAGCGGGGTGGGCGACCGGGTCCGGGCCACCTTCGGGAAGGAGGGGGCACAGGTGGGTGACCATGACTGACAAGACGATGACCCCGGACGAGGTCGTCGCCCGGCTGGAGAGCGGCATGACCCTCGGTATCGGCGGCTGGGGTTCTCGCCGAAAGCCGATGGCCCTGATGCGGGCTCTGCTGCGCTCGGGGATCACCGACCTCACCGTCGTCTCGTACGGCGGCCCGGACGTGGGCATGCTCGCGGCCGCCGGGCGCATACGGAAGCTGGTCGCGCCGTTCGCGACCCTCGACTCGATCCCGCTCGAACCGCACTACCGCGCGGCCCGTGAGCGCGGAGCCTTCGAGCTGACGGAGGTCGACGAGGCGATGTTCATGTGGGGCCTGCACGCGGCCGCGAACCGGCTTCCGTTCCTACCGGTGCGCGCGGGCATCGGCTCGGACGTGATGCGGGTCAATCCCGGGTTACGGACGGTGCGGTCGCCGTACGAGGACGGGGAGACGTTCGTCGCCATGCCCGCCCTGCGGATGGACGCGGCGTTCGTCCACCTGAACCGCGCCGACCGGCTGGGCAACGGGCAGTACCTGGGCCCGGACCCGTACTTCGACGACCTGTTCTGCGAGGCCGCCGACCGGGCGTACGTCTCCTGCGAGCGCATCGTGGACACGGCGGAGCTGACGAAGGAGGCGGCGCCCCAGACGCTGCTGGTGGGACGGCACACGGTGGCGGGTGTCGTCGAAGCGCCGAACGGCGCCCACTTCACGTCGTGCGCGCCCGATCACCGCCGGGACGAGGCCTTCCAGAAGCACTACGCGAGCACCCCCTGGCCGGAGTTCGCCGAGCGGTTCCTCAGCGGGAGCGAGCAGGACTACCAGCGCGCCGTACAGGCCTGGCGCGAGGAGCACGAGGAGAGCGAGGAGCACGGGGACAGGAAGGCGCACGAGAAGAAGCAGAAGAAGGAGGGGGCATGACGGCCGTGACCCGCGCCGAGTACTGCGTGATCGCCTGTGCCGAGGCATGGCGGGGCGCGGGGGAGATCCTCGCGAGCCCCATGGGCCTGATCCCGTCCGTGGGCGCGCGGCTGGCCCGGCTGACCTTCGCCCCGGACCTGCTGCTGACCGACGGTGAGGCGATGCTGGTCCGGCCGGACGGGACTCCGGAGGGCTGGCTGCCGTACCGCAGGCATCTGACCCTGGTCACCGGCGGCAGACGGCACGTGATGATGGGCGCGAGCCAGATCGACCGGTACGGCAACCAGAACATCTCGTGCGTCGGCGACTGGGCCAGGCCCCGCCGGCAGTTGCTCGGGGTGCGGGGCGCGCCGGTCAACACGCTGAACAACCCGACGAGTTACTGGATACCGAGGCACTCCCGGCGGGTCTTCGTCGAGAAGGTCGACATGGTGTGCGGGGTGGGGTACGACCGTGTGGCCGAGCACCCGGGCACCGGCCGGTTCCACCGCATCCCCCGCGTGGTGTCCGACCTCGGGGTCTTCGACTTCGCCACGCCGGACCGCTCGATGCGCCTGGCCTCGCTGCATCCGGGGGTGACGGTGGAGCAGGTGAGGGACGCGACAGGGTTCGGGCTGACGGTTCCCGAGGACCTTCCCCGGACCCGCGAACCGTCGACGGAGGAGCTGCGCCTGATCCGCGAGGTACTCGACCCGAAGGGCACCCGGGAGCGGGAGGTCCCGGACCCCGCGTCGACCGGAGGAGTGGGCCGAGGGACGGGCCAGGGGGCGGGCCGCTGATGGACACCGCGCTCACCCGGCTCGTCGGCGTCCGTCATCCCGTCGTGCAGACCGGCATGGGCTGGGTGGCGGGTCCGCGCCTGGTCTCCGCCACGGCGAACGCGGGCGCGCTCGGCATCCTGGCGTCCGCGACGATGACGCTCGACCAACTCCGGGACGCCACAAGGGAGGTGAGGTCCCGCGCGGACGCGCCGTTCGGGGTGAACCTGCGGGCCGACGCGGGGGACGCCCATGACCGGGTGCGGATCATCATCGAGGAAGGCGTGCGCGTGGCGTCGTTCGCGCTGGCGCCGTCCAGGGAGCTGATCGCCGAGCTCAAGGACGCCGGTGTGGTCGTCATTCCCTCCATAGGCGCCCGTCGGCACGCGGAGAAGGTGGCCGCGTGGGGTGCGGACGCGGTGATCGTGCAGGGCGGCGAGGGCGGCGGGCACACCGGGGAGGTGGCGACGACCGTGCTGCTTCCTCAGGTGGTCGACGCCGTGGACATACCGGTCGTGGCGGCGGGCGGTTTCCATGACGGGCGGGGGCTGGTGGCGGCGCTGGCGTTCGGCGCCGCGGGGATCGCCATGGGCACGCGGTTCCTGCTGACCTCGGACTCGACGGTTCCCGACGCGGTGAAGGCGAGGTACCTCGCGGCGACCGTCCGGGACGTCACGGTCACCACGGCCGTGGACGGACTGCCGCACCGCATGCTGCGGACGGAGTTCGTGGACTCGCTGGAGCGGGCGGGGCGTACGCGGGCGTTGGCGCGGGCACTCCGGCGAGCGGCCGGCTTTCGGCGGCTGTCGGGGCTGACCTGGCGGGGCATGGTCCGCGACGGGCTGGCCCTGCGGCACGGCAAGGACCTCACCTGGAGCCAGGTCCTCCTCGCCGCGAACACCCCGATGCTGCTCAAGGCGTCGATGGTGGAGGGGCGTACGGATCTCGGGGTGATGGCGTCCGGGCAGGTCGCCGGGGTGATCGACGACCTGCCGTCGTGCGCGAAGCTGGTGGACCGGGTCATGGCGGAGGCGGAGGAGACGCTGAAGTCCCTGGAGGCGCTCGGTACCGTCCGGTGATCGTCCCTCCTGCGCTCAGAGCCGCTCGATGATCGTCACGTTCGCCTGGCCTCCGCCCTCGCACATCGTCTGGAGGCCGTAGCGGGCGCCGGTGCGTATCAGTTCGTGGAGGAGGGTCGTCATCAGCTTGGCGCCGGTGGCGCCCAGGGGGTGGCCGAGGGAGATGGCGCCGCCGTTGACGTTGACCTTGTCCGGGTCGGCGCCGGTCTCCTTCAGCCAGGCCAGGACGACGGGCGCGAAGGCCTCGTTGATCTCGACGAGGTCGATGGCGTCGAGGGAGAGGCCGGTCTTCTTCAGAGCGTGCGCGGTCGCCGGGATGGGGGCGGTGAGCATACGGATGGGGTCCTCGCCACGTACGGAGAGGTGGTGGACGCGGGCGCGCGGGGTCAGCCCGTGCTCCCGTACGGCTTGCTCGGAGGCGAGGAGCAGCGCGGCGGCGCCGTCGGAGACCTGGGAGGAGCAGGCGGCGGTGACGGTGCCGCCGTCGATCACCGGGTTCAGGGCGGCCATCTTCTCCAGCGAGGTGTCGCGGCGCGGGCCCTCGTCGGTCGTGACGTCCCCGTACGGGACGGTCTCGCGCTCGAAGCGGCCCTCGTCGATGGCGCGGACCGCCCGCTGGTGGGAGCGCAGGGCGTACTCCTCCTGGTCGCGGCGGGTGATGCCCCACTTGGCGGCGATCATCTCGGCGCCGGCGAACTGGTTCACGGGCTGGTCCCCGTAGCGGGCGCGCCAGCCCTCGCTGCCGGCGAAGGGGCCCTCGGTGAGGCCGAGAGGTACGGCGGCCTGGCGGGAGGCGAAGGCGATGGGGACCATCGACATGTTCTGGACGCCTCCCGCGACGACCAGGTCCTGGGTGCCGGACAGGACGGCCTGCGCGGCGAAGTGCACGGCCTGCTGGGAGGAGCCGCACTGGCGGTCGACGGTCGTGCCCGGCACCTCCTCGGGCAGTCCGGCGGCGAGCCAGCTGGTGCGGGCGATGTCACCGGCCTGGGGTCCGACCGTGTCCAGGCAGCCGAAGACGACGTCCTCGACGGCGGCCGGGTCGATCCCCGCGCGCGTGACCAGCTCCTTGAGGACGTGCGCCCCGAGGTCGGCCGGATGGACCCCGGCCAGGCTTCCCCCGCGCCGCCCGACGGGCGTGCGGACCGCTTCGACGATGTAGGCCTCGGCCATGACGGCTCCCTGGGTTCAACAGCTAGAACAACTATTCGCGTACGGCGATTCCGTCCAGCACCATCGACAGGTACTGGCGGGCGATCTCCTCCGGGCTGTGCTGTCCGCCCGGCCGGTACCAGGACGCGGCGACCCACACGGTGTCGCGCACGAACCGGTAGGTGAGCCGGATGTCGAGGTCGGCCCGGAAGACCTCGGCGGCGACCCCGCGCTCCAGCGTGGACAGCCACGCCTTCTCGAACTTGCGCTGTGACTCGACGAGGAACGCGAAGCGCTCCTGCGGGGCGAGCTGCTTGGACTCCTTCTGGTAGATGGCGACGGCGGAGCGGTGCCGGTCGATCTCCCGGAAGGATTCGGTGACCAGGGCCTCCAGGGTCTCCCGGGGCCCGAGATCGGCGTCCAGGACCGCGTCGTAGCCGTCCCAGAGCTCGTCGAGGAAGGTCCGCAGGATTTCCTCCAGCATCGATTCCTTGGAGTCGAAGTGGTAGTAGAGGCTGCCTGCGAGCATCCCCGCGTGATCGGCGATCTTGCGGACGGTGGTGGCGTTGTAGCCCTGCTCGGCAAAGACCTCGGCGGCGGTGTCGAGGAGTTCGCGCCGCCGTTCCGGCACGGCGGTCACCTCGGGCTTCTTCTTGGTAGGCACCACCACATTGTGGTCCTAGGCATGTCGGCTGCTCACGGCGACGACCTCACCCGTCATATAGGACGAGTAGCCGGACGCCAGGAAGACGATCACGTTGGCCACCTCCCAGGGTTCGGCGTACCGCCCGAAGGCCTCGCGTGCGGTCAGTTCGGCGAGCAGTTCCGGGGTCGTCACCTTCACGAGGTGGGGGTGCATGGCGAGGCTCGGCGAGACCGCGTTGACCCGGACCCCGTACTCGGCGGCCTCCAGGGCCGCGCACCGGGTCAGCGCCATGACGCCCGCCTTCGCGGCGGCGTAGTGGGCCTGCCCTGCCTGGGCGCGCCAGCCGACGACGGAGGCGTTGTTGACGATGACTCCGCCGCGCCCGCCCGGGCGTCGTTCACGGAAGGCGCGCAGGGCGGCACGGGTGCACCGGAAGGTGCCGTTCAGTGTCACGTCCAGGACCCTCGACCACTCGTCGTCGGTCATGTCGACGAGGGCCGCGGTCCCGCCGAGACCGGCGTTGTTGACGACGATGTCGAGGCCGCCGTGCACCTGGAGCGCCTCGTCGAACAAGGCCCGCACCTGGGTCTCGTCCGTCACGTCACAGGGCTGCGCGGCAACGGAGGGCGCGCCGAACTCCCCGGCCAGCTCCGCCTCGTACTCCTTGAGCCGCCGGGTGTGGGTGTCGCTGATCAGGACGCGCGCTCCCTCCTCCAGGAACCGGCGAGCGGTGGCCCCGCCGATCCCGGCCCCGGCGGCCGCGGTGACCACGGCGGTGCGCCCCCGCAACAGTCCGTGACCGTCCATGTACGCCGGACTCTCGACGTCTGTCATAGGGCCACGCTAACCTACCAAACACTTGTTAGGGAAGAACGGTGAAGCGCCGGCAGCAGAAGCAAAGGACGGTGACCGTGGACCTCACGCTCTCCCCCGCCGACGAGGCGTTCCGCGCCGAGGCGCGTGCCTGGCTCGACGCCCACGTGCCGGCCGAGCCGCTGCCCTCCCTGGAGACCGAGGAGGGCTTCGCGGCCCACCGCGCCTGGGAGGCCGAGCTCGCGGCGGCCCGCTGGTCGGTGGTGTCCTGGCCCGAGGAGTACGGGGGCAGAGGGGTCGACATCTTCCGCTGGCTGGTCTTCGAGGAGGAGTACCACGCGGCGGGCGCCCCCGGCCGGGTCGGACAGAACGGCATCAGCCTCCTCGCCCCGACGCTCTTCGACCACGGCACGCAGGAGCAACGCGCGCGCGTGCTCCCGTCGATGGCGACCGGAGAGACGGTCTGGGCGCAGGCGTGGTCGGAGCCGGAGGCCGGTTCGGACCTCGCCTCGCTCACTTCGCGCGCGGTGCACACCGACGGCGGCTGGCTTCTGAGCGGGCAGAAGACGTGGGCGTCGCGGGCGGCGTTCGCGGACCGGGCGTTCGGCCTGTTCCGCAGCGAACCGGGCCTGCCGAAGCCCCATCAGGGGCTGACGTACCTGATGTTCGACCTGCGTGCGCCCGGCGTCACGGTCCGTCCGATAGGGCGCCTCGACGGCAAGCCCGCCTTCGCCGAGCTGTTCCTGGACGCGGTGTTCGTCCCCGACGAGGACGTGATCGGCGAGCCGGGCGAGGGCTGGCGCATCGCCATGTCGACGACCGCCGAGGAGCGCGGGCTCACGCTCCGCTCCCCCGGCCGCTTCCTCGCCTCCGCCGACCGCCTGGCCGCGCTCTGGCGGGAGCGCGGCCAGGACCCCCTCGTCCGTGACCGCGTGGCCGACGCCCTGATCGGGGCCCGCGCCTACCAGCTCTTCACGTATGCCGCCGCCTCCCGCTCCGCCGTGGGCGAGCGGCTCGGCCCGGAGTCCAGCCTGAACAAGGTCTTCTGGTCCGAGTACGACATCGCCCTGCATGAGACCGCCCTCGATCTCCTGGGCGAGGAGGGCGACCGGGCGGACACGGGCTGGTCGGAGAGCTACGTGTTCTCCCTGGCGGGCCCCATCTACGCCGGCACGAGCGAGATCCAGCGCGACATCATCGCCGAGCGCCTGCTCGGCCTCCCGAAGGGCCGCCGCTGATGCGCCTTCTCCTCCGGAAGGTGCACCACGCACGAGCCCGCCGCTCGAAAGGGCCCTCCTGATGCGCTTCCTCCTCGACACCGAGCAGCGGGCCTTCGCCGACTCGCTGGACGCGATACTCACGGCCGCGGACACTCCGTCGGTCGTACGGGACTGGAGTCGCGGTGACGTGGGGCGGGGGCGTGCGCTGTGGTCCCGTGTCGCCGAGGCGGGCGTCTTCGCCCTGGCGGCACCGGAAGCGTACGAGGGAATGGGGCCGCTTGCCGTCGAACTCGCGGTCGCCTTCGTGGAGTTGGGGCGGCACGCCATGCCGGGCCCACTAGTGGAGACGGTGACGGCGGCCGTCCTGCTCGCCGGGCTGGACGACGCGGGTCCCGCCAAGCGTCTGCTCCCGGCGCTGGTGGCGGGCGAGTCGATGGCGACCGTCGCGCGTGCCGGGTCGTACGCGCTGGACGGGGACACCGCCACGACCCGCCTGTCCCTGACCGCCGACGGCGAATTGCGCCTCGCCTCCGGTCACGGCCCGGTCCACCCCTCCCTGGACCCGGCCCGCCGCCTCACGCCCCTGCGCCCCGACGGCGGACTCCTCGCCGCCTCAGCGCCCTTCGCCCACGCCCTCCTCTGGGCCCGGCTCGCCACCGCGGCCCAGGCGCTCGGCGTGGGGCTGGCACTGCTCGACAGGACGGTGGCGTATGTGCGGCAGCGGACCCAGTTCGGCGCACCCATAGGCTCGTTCCAGGCGGTGAAGCACCGGCTGGCCGACGCGAAGGTGGCCCTGGAGTTCGCGCGCCCGCTGGTGCTCGGTGCGGCGGTCACCCTGGACCCGGCCGATGTGGCCGCCGCCAAGGTCACCGCCTGCGAGGCCGCGTACACCACCGCCCGCACGGCCCTGCAACTGCACGGCGCGATCGGCTACACGGCCGAGTACGACCTCTCGCTCTGGCTCACCAAGGCCCGTGCCCTGCGCACGGCGTGGGGCACATCGGGCGAGTGCCGGGAGGTGGTGCTCAGTGGTGTCAGTGGTGGTGGTCGCCGCTCGTGAGCTCCCGGTACTCCTCGGCGGTCGGCTTCGGGATGTGACTGTCCTGCCCGTACATGGCCCGGGCGAGCCGTGCGCGCAGCCGCTGGGAGCCCTTGACCCGGCGGACGACGCCGTTCGCGTCGACGCGCGGCCCGGTCTCGTACGGCGGCACCTGCTCATGCTGTGTGAGCGTGTGCAACTGCTCCGGCGAGAGCGGCTCGTGGACCTCGACGAACTCGCCGTGCGGCAGTCGTCTGATCACGCCGGTCTCCCGCCCGTGCAGCACCTTGTCACGGTCCCGGCGCTGCAGGCCCAGGCAGATCCGTTTGGTGACGACGAAGGCGAGCACCGGGACCACGAAGAAACCGATGCGCACGAACCACGTGATGGCATTGATCGACAGGTGCAGGTGGGTGGCCACGATGTCGTTGCCGCCGCCGATCAGCAGCACCCCGTACAGACTGAGCCAGGCCACGCCCAGCGCGGTGCGCACGGGTACGTTGCGCGGCCGGTCCAGGATGTGGTGCTCGCGCTTGTCCCCGGTGATCCACGCCTCGACGAACGGGTACACGGCGATGGCCAGCATGATCAGCGGGAAGAGCGAGAAGGGGATGAAGACGCCCAGGGCCAGCGTGTGGCCGAAGGCGTTGATCTCCCATCCCGGCATCACCCGGATCAGCCCCTCGGAGAAGCCGAGGTACCAGTCGGGCTGGGCGCCGGTCGTCACCAGGTCGGGCCGGTACGGTCCGAAGGCCCAGACGGGGTTGACGGTCGCGATCGCCCCCATCAGCGACAGCACACCGAAGACGAGGAAGAAGAATCCGCCGGCCTTGGCCATGTAGACCGGCATGAACGGCATGCCGACCACGGACTTCTGCTCCCGTCCGGGCCCGGGGTACTGGGTGTGCTTGTGGTAGAAGACCAGGATCAGATGCGCGACGACCAGGCCCAGCATGATCCCGGGCAGCAGCAGCACGTGGATCGGGAAGAAGCGCGAGATGATGTCGTGCCCGGGGAACTCCCCTCCGAAGAGGAAAAAGGAGAGGTACGTCCCCACGATCGGCACCGACAGGATGGCGCCCTGCGCGAATCGGACGCCGGTGCCGGAGAGCAGGTCGTCGGGGAGCGAGTAACCGGTCAGGCCGGTGATGAGGCCGAGCATCAACAGGGTCCAGCCGAACAGCCAGTTGAGCTCGCGTGGCTTGCGGAAGGCGCCGGTGAAGAACACCCGCATCATGTGCACGAGCATCCCGGCGACGAACACGAGCGCGGCCCAGTGGTGGATCTGCCGGATCAGCAGCCCACCGCGCACGTCGAAGCTGATCTCCAGCGTGGACTCGTACGCCCTGGTCATGAGGACGCCGTTGAGCGGCTCGTACGAGCCGTTGTAGACGACCTCGACGCCGCTCGGCTCGAAGAAGAGGGTGAGGTAGACACCGGTGAGGATCAGGACGAGGAAGCTGTAGAGGCAGACCTCGCCGAGCATGAAGGACCAGTGGTCCGGAAACACCTTGCGCAGGTTGGCCTTCGCCAGCGCGTAGACCCCCAGGCGCCCGTCGGCCCAGTCCGCGAGCCGTTCCCCACCGCCGCTGTCCCTCCGGGCGCCCCTGCCGCCCTTGTTGACCGATCGCGCGCCGTCCATGCGTCGCCTCCCCGTCGGCTCACCCCAGGGTGGCACGCGGGTCTCACCCTGTAAACGGGGCACACTCCCCGTATCAGGCCACGATCCCCTGGCGACGGGCCGCCGCCAGCCACGCCGGGAACTCGCCGAGCAGCCGGTCGTACAGCTCACCGTCGGACACCTGCCGCGGGTCCTTGCCGGCGTGGAAGAACCCGGCGTTGTCGACGACCCGCTTGCCCGGCACCGCCAACTCGTCGAGCTTGCGCAGGAAGTCGAACTGTTTGCTGTCCGGGTCCCCGAAGCCGATGAACTGCCAGAACAGGGGGAGCCGGGCGGCCTTGCACAGATACCGTTCCGCGGCGAGCTTGTTGATGGGCCCGCCGTCGGTCTGGAAGACGACCAGGGCGGGGTCCCGCGAGCCGCTGTCGAGGTAGTGGTCGATGACGGCGTCCATGGCCAGGTGGTAGCTGGTCTTCCCCATGTGGCCGAGCTCCGCCACGATGCGCTCGACACGGCCCCGGTGGTCGGCGAGGGCGATGTCGGTGACGGCGTCGATGTCCGTGGAGAAGAACACGACGGGCACCGTTCCGTCGTCGTCGAAGTGCGCGGACAGACCGAGCACACGGTCGGCGAGGGCCTGCACGCTGCCGTCCTTGTAGTACGGCTTCATGGAGCCGCTGTAGTCGACGACGAGGTACACGGCGGCGCGTTGCCCGTCCAACCCGTGCTTGGTGAGAGAGGCCCCGGCGGTCTTGTAGAGGCTGACGAGCCCCGGCGCGGTCTCCTCCACCTTGCTGAGGCTGATCGCTGCCATGCGGGCTCCTTCGGGGCTGGTGCGGGACGCCGAGGCTACCGTCACGGCGCCCCCTTCCCTCCCTC
>NZ_VJZC01000010.1 GCF_009377185.1 Streptomyces spongiae | reverse complement strand
ACCCGGCCCTGGAAGACACGGTGCGCACCAATTTTTGATTTGGGGGACTACGAGACGGCGTGCTTCGCCGCGATGAAGGCGGTCGTGGCCGCGGTCCGGGACGCCTCCGGACTCGACAACGCGCTGGTCGGTGTGAACCTGATGCGCGCGGCGTTCCAGCCACATCAGAACGGCAAGGTCGGCGGGCCGCTCGCCGACGCCGGAGCCGAGGGCGGTGAGCAGGAGGCCGCTTCCGTGCTGTTCGCCGACGCCATGGGCGCGTACATCCTGCTGCCCGTCCCGGCGGACGCCAGAAGTAAGTCGGACGTCCAGGACGCTTGACTTACTTCTGGTCGATGGGCGAACGTGACGAACGCCGACGCCTGGCACGAGCACAGCCGACACTTCGAGCGAAGAGGCCCCATGGCACCCCTCACCAACCGGACCGTTCTGATCGTCGGTGCCTCATCGGGCATCGGCGCCGAGGTGGCGCGGCAACTCGCCCACAGCGGCAACCGGTTCGTCCTCACGGCACGGCGCGCACCCAAGCTGGCCGCAGTGGCGGAGGAAGTGCGCGCGGCGGGCAGCGACTGCCTGGACATCGCCGCCGACGCCCTGGACCCGTCGGCAGCCGAAGAGGTGGTGGCGGCCGCCGAGGCTGAGTTCGGGACGATCGACATCGCCCTGCTCAACGCCGGCCAGGGACCGGACATGTCCATGGACCGGGTGAGCGTGACGGACGTCTCCCGGATCATGGCGCTCAACTACGACGTCGTCGTCAACTACCTCGTCCCGCTGATCGCCCGAATGGGCGGCCAGCGGGACGGAGGACTGATCGCCCACACCAACTCCCTGGCCGGGCTCATGGGCATCCCCCGTCAGGGCCCGTACTCGGCGGCGAAGGCGGCCTCACGCACACTCATCGATGCCGCACGGGTCGAACTGGCCCCCAAGAACATCCGTTTCACCTCGATCCACCCGGGCTTCGTCGACACCGCGCGCATCAGCGAGGACGGCCTGCCCAAGCCCTTCCAGATCAGCAAGAAGCAGGCGGCACGCAACGTCATCCGCGCGCTGGAGCGGGAACCCGCACAGGCCTACTTCCCCTGGCCCACCGCAGCACTGGTCCGTACGCTGCGTGTACTGCCCACACCGGTCTCCTCCCTGGTGCTTCGGAAACTCGCGTCCCGTCACTAGCCTCGTGCTCCCCTCGGGGAATCAGTCCGAGCCGCCGACGAGCACGATCTCCAGGGTGCGTGGGCCGTACACCCCCTCCACCCGGTCAAGTTCGATGCCGCTGGTGGCGGACGGGCCGGAGATCCAGGGCAACGGGCGGGCCCGGTCGAGGAGTTCGAGGGCCTGGGAGACCGACGACACGACCTGGTCCGGGACGCGGACGACACAGATGTGGTGGTCGGGCACGAGGGTGATCCGACGGCGGCCCGGGCGGGACCAGCACGGTCTGTGCCCCGCTCGGCCAGGAGCCGCGTGAGCAACTCGGGCAACTCCTCGTCCGTGCAGCGGTGCACGATCGCCCGGCGGTATCTCCGGACCGCCTCCGGACCCGCCGGTTCCAAGCTACCGGGCATCACCTGCGGAGATGGGCAACCTCCGTATCCAGCAGCGGAGTGGGACGCCGAATACGGGTGTGCTGGTCTGTTTGAAGCGAATTCGAGCAATCAGTCGTCGTCTTCGGTCGAACCGGCCTCGCCGGTGGAACCGTTCTCCCTGCAGTCCCCCGAGCACGTCGAGAGGTCACACGCGCTCATCAGCGCTTCGGTGATCGACAGGCTCGGGAGGGCGGCCGCCCAGTCGGCCCGCACGGAACTGTGCGACCTCGTCCAACACCTGTGGTTCTGAGGACGAGGGCCCGGTTGCGGCGGGGGCCGGGGATCCCGGCCCCCGCCGCGGGCGCCTGTCAGGGGGCGCCGTTCTCCAGCCGGGAGAAGCGCCGCTCCAGTTCGACGAGGAAGCCCTCGCCGTCGGGCAGCATCATCCCGACCGAACGTACCGTGGTGTCTCCGTGCGAGGCCGCCGATCCGGAGTCGATGAAGGCGGCGGCCTCCGGGATCCGTTCGACGAGCAGGTCCTTGAAGACGCGTGCGGCTTCGCTCCGATCCATCAGGTCCACCACGGTCATGTCCAGGGACAGCGGCTGCAGTTCGGCCTCGCCGGAGGAGAAGGGCACGGTCCAGGTGTGCCGGCCCGAACCGACGAGGAGCGGGGCGGCGCCGTCCGAGCCGGGCAGGACGACCTCGGCCGTGGTGTTCGGCGGCACCAGCGTCTCGACGGTGAGTTCCCCGGCGGCCAGGGACCAGGAGACCTCCGCCCGCCCGTACGGGGTCCGCAGCGCGGCCCGCGCGTGCGTCAGGCCGCCACCGGGCCGGGGCTCGACGCGAAGGCGCCGGTAGCCGGGGGCGGCGGGGGCGAGGCCGGCGACGGTGCGGTGCAGCCAGTCCGCGACCGCGCCCAGCGCGTAGTGGTTGAACGAGGTCATGCCGCTCGGGTTCACCGTACCGTCGGGCAGGAGGCTGTCCCAGCGCTCCCAGATCGTCGTCGCGCCCTGGGTGACGGGGTAGAGCCAGGACGGGCACTCCTGCTGGAGCAGCAGGCGGTACGCGGTGTCGAGGTGGCCGCTGAGGGTCAGGGCGTCGCAGATCAGCGGGGTGCCGACGAAGCCGGTGGCGATCTTGTAGCCGTTGGCGCGGACCAGTTGGGCGAGCCGCCGGCCGGCGTGGGCACGCTGGGTGTCGGACGCGAGCAGGTCGAAACAGAGGGCGAGGGCGTACGCAGTCGGGGCGTCGGCCATCATGCGGCCCGCGCCGGTGACGTACTCCGCCTGGAACGCGGCCCGGGTCTCGTCGGCGAGCGTGCGGTAGCGGGCGGCGTCCTCGGCGTGGCCCAGGATCTCCGCGGCGCGGGCGAGGAGGTCCGCGGAGCGCGCATGGTAGGCGGTGGCGACCAGTTCGCCCGGGGTGGCCGCCGCGTCGGGCCGCCCGGCCGGTGCCGTCGGGTCGAGCCAGTCGCCGAACTGGAACCCGGTGTCCCAGAGCCGTGAGTCGCCCGCGAGCGAGGCCACATGGTCCACCCAGGCCCGCATCGAGTCGTACTGGGCGGCCAGGATGCCGGTGTCGCCGTAGCGCTCGTACAGCGCCCAGGGCACGAACACGGCGGCGTCGCCCCAGGCCGCGGTGGCGCTGTCGAGGCCGATGGCCACCTTGGGCACCACGGCGGGGACCACCCCGTCCTCGGCCTGCTCGGTGGCGAGGTCGGCGAGCCAGGAGGCGAGGAAGCCGGCGCTGTCGTAGAGATAGGCGGCGGTGGGTGAGAAGACCTGGATGTCACCGGTCCAGCCGAGGCGCTCGTCGCGCTGCGGGCAGTCGGTGGGCAGATCGAGGAAGTTGCCGCGCATGCTCCACACCACGTTCTCGTGCAGGCGGTCGAGCAGCGTGTCGGAGGAGTCGAAGGTGCCCGTGCGCTCCAGGTCGGAGTGGAGCACGACGGCGCGTACGGTCATGGGGTCGAAGTCGTCCGGCTGCCCGGTGATCTCGGCGTAGCGGAAGCCGTGGAAGGTGAAGCGGGGCTCGAAGGTCTCGGCTTCCTCGCCGCACAGGGTGTAGGAGTCGATCGCGGCGGCGGTGCGCAGCGGTGCGGTGCACAGCTCTCCCTCCTGCAGGACCTCCGCGTGGCGCAGCGTGAGGGTCCGTCCGGCCTCGCCGGAGACGGTCAGGCGCAGGCGGCCGACGAGGTTCTGGCCGAAGTCGAGGATCGTCCGGCCGGAGGGGGAGGTGATGACCTCGCGGGGGGCGAGTTCCTCGACGCGGCGTACCGGCGGGCCGTCGGGCGCGACCAGCGTGCCCAGGTCGCGCGGGACGGTGCGGACGCCGCGCCATCCGGAGTCGTCGTGTTCCGGTTCGGACCAGCCGGCGCGCTCCAGCCGGGCGTCGTAGGTCTCGCCGTCGTAGAGGCTGGAGGCGAGGACCGGGCCGGTGGCGGACCGCCAGGTGTCGTCCGTGGTGACGCGCTCGGTCGTGCCGTCCGTGTACTCGACCTCCAGCTGGGCCAGGAAGGCGAGCCGGTCGCCGTAGAGGGCGCGGGTCTTGCCGTCGAAACCGATGCGTCCCCGGAACCATCCCTCGCCCAGCACCGCGCCGAGGGCGTTACGGCCGGGCCGCAGCAGGTCGGTGACGTCGTAGGTCTGGTAGCGCAGGCGCTTGTCGTACGCCGTCCAGCCGGGCGCCAGCACGTCGTCGCCGACCCGGACGCCGTTGATCTCCGCCTCGTACACGCCCAGGGCGGTGGCATACAGCCGGGCGGCGCGCACCGGCCCGCGCAGTGCGAACGCGCGGCGCAGGAACGGGGAGGGCTGGTCGGCCTGGACGTCCTCGTCCCAGTCGGGCGAGACGAAGACGGCCGACCAGTCCTCCGGCGTGGTGAGTCCGACCTCGACTCGACCGGGTTCGCTCCACGCGGAGAACTGTCTGTCGACACCGGCGACCCGGACCCGGACGGTCTTGCGGGCGCGTGCGGGCAGGTCGTCGAACGGCCAGGGCACGAGGACGGAGTCGGCCGAGGTCTTCTGCACGGCGCCCACGGTCCGCCCGTCGGCGTCGC
>NZ_VJZC01001115.1 GCF_009377185.1 Streptomyces spongiae | reverse complement strand
TCTTGGAGTCGCGGACGTGGATGGTGGTGGGGGTGGGGGCCACTTCGACGCAGTCGCCGTCGCCGCTGCTGCTGTAGCTGGACTTGTGCCAGGCGAGGGCGACTTCGACGCAGTCGTCGCCGTCGCCTCCGCTGTAGCTGCTTTTGAACCAGGCCAGTTCGGACGTGTTCATAGCGCTCCTCGCATCCGCTCCAACAGGCGCACGGAGTCCTCGAAGCCGAGAGCCTGTGCACGCATCCTGGCATACCGCTTCTGGAGCACGCTGACCTCTTTCGAGTCGGATACGAGCAGGCCGCCTCGCTGTCCCTCGCAGTACGCGAACCAGGTGTTCTCCGGGGTCTCCAGCAAGCGCATGGGACCGTCGAGTCCAGCATGTGCCTCCCGTACCAGAGGCATGATCTGCACCTCGACGTTCCGCAGCTCGGCAGCCTCCAGCACATGGTCGATGAGCTCTCGCGTCACGTCCACCCCACCCGTGCGCCGCAAGAACACCTGCTCCTCCAAGATGAAGCTGAACGCGGTGTTCGGCCTCTCCCGCAACAGCCGTTGCCGTTCCGCCCGAGCCACCCACTGGGCTTCGATCTGCTCGTCGTCCAGCGGCGGCAACTGGTTCGTGAACAACGTCCGGGCGTACGCCTCTGTCTGCAACAACCCGGGGATGAGGCGGCACTCATACGTGTAGAGCGTGATGGCCGTCGCCTCCATCCGCGCCCACTGCCGAAACCACGCCGCCAACCCCGGCTGCCGCCCCAGCCGCCCCGCCGCCTTCCGCAGCGCACCCGTGTTCCCCAACGCCTCGTCCGCGCGGTCCACGAACGTCGCGTCCGGCATGCGGCGCCCCAACTCCACGGACGCCACCGTGTGCTTGGAGAACCGCACGAGCTCGCCGAACTCCTCACGGCTCAGCCCCGCGTGCTCCCGCAGACCCTGGACCATCGCCCCGAACGTCCGCAGACTGTCGGACGACTCCGGCTCCCCGCCACCCATCCCTGTCTCTTAT
>NZ_VJZC01001114.1 GCF_009377185.1 Streptomyces spongiae | reverse complement strand
AGGGCTCCCCCTTGTCCGGGTGCCGGAGTTACCTTCGAAGGACACGTGGAGTGCGCGCACGTACTCCGAAGCGTTCCTGGACACAGGCACTCCGGCGCACGGCCGCCCGTACTCCGCTCACACTCCGACTTCGGACCCTGGGGGCCGACATGGTCGAGGAGCTGGTTCTCGCGGGGGCGTCCCTCGCGTCCGTCGGCGCGGTGTACGTGATGTCGGCGGCCCGGGTGGTGAAACAGTACGAGCGAGGGGTGGTGTTCCGGCTCGGGCGGCTGCGCCCGACCGTGCGGGGCCCGGGGTTCACGATGATCGTGCCCCTCGTCGACCGGCTGCAGAAGGTCAACATGCAGATCGTGACGCTGCCGGTGCCCGCGCAGGAGGGGATCACGCGGGACAACGTGACGGTGCGGGTGGACGCCGTCGTCTACTTCAGGGTGACCGCGCCGGCCGAGGCGATCGTCCGTGTCGAGGACTACCGGTTCGCCGTCTCGCAGATGGCGCAGACCTCGCTCAGGTCCATCATCGGCAAGAGCGAGCTGGACGATCTGCTTTCCAACCGCGAGAAGCTCAACCAGGGGCTGGAGTTGATGATCGACAGCCCGGCCGTCGAGTGGGGCGTCACCATCGACCGCGTCGAGATCAAGGACGTCTCGCTGCCCGAGACCATGAAGCGTTCCATGGCCCGGCAGGCCGAGGCCGACCGCGAGCGGCGGGCCCGCGTCATCAACGCCGACGCCGAGTTGCAGGCGTCGAAGAAGCTCGCCGAGGCCGCCCAGCAGATGGAGGACACCCCCTCCGCGCTCCAACTGCGGCTTCTCCAGACCGTGGTGGCGGTCGCGGCCGAGAAGAACTCCACGCTCGTTCTGCCCTTCCCGGTGGAGCTGCTGCGGTTCCTGGAGCGGGCTCAGGGGGTGCCTCAGGCGACTCAAGGGGTGCCCCAGGGGGTGGCTCAGGTGCCTCAGGGGGTGCCTCAGGTGAGTCCGGCGGTGGGGGCGGCTGTGGGG
>NZ_VJZC01001113.1 GCF_009377185.1 Streptomyces spongiae | reverse complement strand
ACCCAGCACCGCACCCAGTCAGCGTCAGCGCCGAGGAACCCCCAACCCCAGCACCCGATCCTTCAACGCCGGGAACTGCTCCCGCGTAGTAGCCACCTTCTCCGCATCGAACTCCACCGTGAGCACCTCCTCACCGGCACCCGCCTCCCCCAGCACCTCACCCCACGGATCCACCACGATCGAGTGACCCGCCTGGGGAACCCCCGCATGCGTACCGGCCGTTCCACACGCAAGGACGAACGCCTGGTTCTCGACCGCCCGCGCCTGGGCCAGCAGCGTCCAGTGGGACCGCCGACGCTCGGGCCAGCCCGCCGGGACGACGAGGATCTCGGCACCGGCGTCGACGAGACCACGGAAGAGTTCGGGGAAGCGGAGGTCGTAGCAGGTCGCGACACCAAGGGTCGTGCCGCGCTCCGACCCCGGCCCCGGCAGACGGACCGTCACGAGCTCGCTGCCCGCCCCCATCAGCACGGCCTCACCCTTGTCGAAGCCGAAGCGGTGGATCTTCCGATAGGCGGCGGCGAGCTCACCGGAGGGAGAGAAGACGAGAGACGTGTTGTAGAGGGGACCGTCAGGGTCCCGTTCGGGAATCGAGCCCGCGTGCAGCCACACGCCCGCGTCGCTCGCGGCCTTGGCCATCACCTCGTACGTGGGCCCCTCCAGCGGCTCGGCCTCGGCCGTGAACTCCTCGTACGCGAAGGCACCGGTCGTCCACAACTCGGGAAGGACCACGAGATCCGCACCGGACTGTTCGCGGACCAGGGCGGCAACCCGCCGTCGGCGCGATTCGACCGATTCGCCCTCGTCTACGCCGATCTGGATGAGCGAGGCGCGCACACTACCACCGTCCTGGCATTCGAGCCGTCCAACCGGGCCTACGATCGTCACACGAAAGCACTGCCGGGCTGCCTCGTAGCAGCGTAACTTAACGTTCCACGGCACCCACCGACAGCCGCCGACGCCCGCCCGCACTCGTCAACGCCGACGCCGACGCCCGCAACCCACACCCCAC
>NZ_VJZC01001112.1 GCF_009377185.1 Streptomyces spongiae | reverse complement strand
GGACCCGACGAGCCCCCTCCCGCCGTCCCCGGGATGCTCGTCGTCGACGAGGCGCACTACGTGAAGAACCCGGACACCCGCCGCTCCCAGGCGGTCGCGGCCTGGGCGGCCACGTGCGATCGCGTGCTGTTCCTCACCGGCACACCCATGGAGAACCGCGTCGAGGAGTTCCGCTCCCTCGTACGCCACCTCCAGCCCGGCCTGCTCCCCGACATCAGCGACACCAGCGCGGCCGCCGGGCCGTACACCTTCCGCAGGTCGGTCGCGCCCGCGTACCTGCGCCGCAACCAGAAGGACGTGCTCACCGAGCTGCCCGCCCTGCTGCAGGTCGACGAGTGGGAGGAGTTCAGCGCCGCGGACGAGGAGGCGTACCGCAAGGCGGTCGCGGACGGGAACTTCATGGCGATGCGCCGCGCCGGCTACGCGGACGCGCGGAAGTCCGCGAAGCTCCAGCGCCTACGCGAACTGGTGACCGAGGCCGAGGGCAGCGACCTGAAGGTCGTGGTCTTCTCCTACTTCCGCGACGTGCTCGACACGGTCCACCGGACGCTGGGGGAAGGGACGTTCGGCCCCATATCCGGTACGGTCCCGGCGGCCCGCCGCCAGCGCCTGGTGGACGACTTCGCGGCCGCCCCCGGGCACGCGGTGCTGCTCTGCCAGATCGAGGCGGGCGGCGTGGGGCTCAACCTCCAGGCGGCCTCCGTGGTGATCCTCTGCGAGCCGCAGGTCAAGCCCACCCTGGAGCACCAGGCCGTGGCCCGCGCCCACCGCATGGGGCAGGTCCGCACTGTCCAGGTCCACCGTCTGCTCGCCACCGACAGCGTCGACCAGCGCCTGCTGGACATCCTGAAGAACAAGACCCGCCTCTTCGATGCCTACGCCCGCCGCAGCGACGTCGCCGAGTCCACCCCGGACGCCGTGGACGTCTCGGACACCGGCCTGGCGCGCCGCATCGTGGAGGAGGAACAGCAGCGGCTGGCTGCCGTGTCGGAGTAGCGGGTGGCCGGCGGCCTCAGGCTCCCGCCAGCCCCGACTTCACC
>NZ_VJZC01001111.1 GCF_009377185.1 Streptomyces spongiae | reverse complement strand
GCCGTCGCGATCTTCTTCGAGTTGAACATCTGTCTATTTCCTTTGCGGTCGACCCCCCGCGGCTGAACGGCGGGATCATTCCGGACACTTGGACCGGCGGAGAAACCAGATTGGCAGGCCCCGGGGCTCGGACACCTGGTCCGAGCCCCGAGCCCTGCCTAGATCACCTGAGCAGTGATCACTTGCCGAGGGAGAAGTTCTGCGTGCAGCTCAGCGCCTCACGCTCGCTGTTGTCCTGGGTGGCGAGGCCGAGGAGGGCGACGTTCACGTTGACGTCGTCCAGGTTGATCAGCCCCTGCTGCGAGTCGTTCTGCTCGCACGCCTGGTTCTGCTTGTTGTCGACCTTGAACTTCCCGCCCTCGTCGTGGGCGTGGCCCACGCCGGCGCCCAGGAAGCTGACGCTGCCGAGCATCGCCACGACGACCGCGGCCTTCTGGTACTTGCGCATTACCTCTCCGTTCTCAAGTAGACACAGCCCGTAATGGGTTGGTCACCAACAGTCGCTTACCGTAGGCGACACCCGCGGCCATTGACAGACGAAACGCCCATCCATGCAGGTTTCATAGAAAAAGGTATTATCGCGATACCGTTGGGATGCGAGGCGAGCGGCCCGGGCGCCGATTCGACCAACTCCCCCCACGCCGACCGCCGAAGGCATCAGGACTTCCCGTCAGGGACGACGACGTCACTGACACAGGCGACCTGACCGCGTGAACCCAGGCAGGACTGCGTCGAGTTGTTGACGAGGAGGAAGTTCCCGAGCGAGTCGGAGACGAACTGGCGCTTGTTCACGCGCTCGCAGCGAACCTGCCCCTTGCCGTCGTCGACGCACTTGCCGGGGCCGTCAGCGGTGAACGCCTGGGCGGATCCGGCACCGACGAGTGCAAAGCCCCCCAGGACTCCCGCTGCCGCTGCCGTCGCGATCTTCTTCGAGTTGAACATCTGTCTATTTCCTTTGCGGTCGACCCCCCGCGGCTGAACGGCGGAGTCGTTCCGGATACCTGGACCGGCGGAGAAACCAGATTGGCAGGCCCCGGGGC
>NZ_VJZC01000111.1 GCF_009377185.1 Streptomyces spongiae | reverse complement strand
TCCCCCACCACGCCACACAGTCCCCGAGCGCCGCACACCCCTGCGGCACCGGCACAGGAAGGAGTGTGATCACCCCGTGACCACGACCGACGACCCCACCCCGGCCGAGCGGCCGCAGACCGGCCCGGAGGAGGACGAGTCGACGGCCCGGCTGTGGCAGCTGGCCTTCGGCTCCATGCCCGCCCAGATCATCCACGCCGCCGTCCGCCTCGGCCTGCCTGACGCCCTGGCCGAAGGCCCCCGCGGCTGCGCCGAACTCGCCCGCTCCTGCGGCGCCGACGAGCCGTCGCTGCGCCGGCTCCTTCGTGGCCTCGCCGGTACCGGCATCGTCGCCCCCGACGGTGGCCCCGACCACTATGTGCTCACTCCCATGGGACGCCCGCTGCGCACCGACGTACCCGACTCGCTCGCCGCCATGGTGCTGCTCTTCGCCGGAGAGGCCATGTGGCGCAGCTGGGGCGATCTGGCCGAGACGGTCCGCACTGGAAGCAACGGCTTCGAACGCATCCACGGCGTGCCCTACTTCACCTACTACGCCCAACGCCCGGACGAATATGCGCTGTTCAACGCCGCGATGGGCGAGGACACCAAAGCCGTCGGCCCGGCCCTCGCCCAGGGCTACGACTTCTCCTGGTGCAAGACCGTCGTGGACATCGGAGGCGGCAACGGCGCCCTGCTCAGCTGTCTGCTCGAAGCCCATCCCCACCTTCAGGGCATCGTGTTCGACCAGCCCGAAGGCATGGCGCAGGCCAGCGAGGCGCTCGCCGAGGCCGGTCTGGCCGAGCGCTGCTCGGTGGTGGCCGGGGACGCCTTCCACAAGGTGGTGCCGGGCGGCGACCTGTACGTGATGAAGAGCGTCCTGCACGACTGGGACGACGACCACGTGCGCACGCTGCTGCGCAACTGCCGCGCTGTCATCCCCGACGACGGCCGGGTCCTCGTGATGGAGCCGCTGATGCCGTCCCTCACGGAGGACCTCGGGCCCGCCCACGGCATCGTCACCACCGACATGGACCTCCTGGTGACCACGGGCGGTCGCGTCCGCACCGAGGCGGAGTTCGCGGAGCTGTTCGCGGCCGCCGGATTCCGGCACACCCTGACGCGCAAACTCGCCGACCACGGCCACCTCGAAGCCCAGTACCACAGCATCGTCGAGGGCGTGCCCGCCTGACCACGCCCCCCGACGCACGTCAAGTCCCGGCGTGCCTGAGCCAGTTGCCCACCTCGTACCAGACACCTCGTACCCCGAGAAGGACGGACCCTCGCATGCCCGAGACCGAAGACCGCACACCCTACGGCGGGCCCTCGCCCGCGGACTACGCGCTGACGATGCAGCGTGCCGCGGCCGCCGCGGTCGCTACCGCCGACGGCGGCCACGCCCCCGACCCGCGCACGGCGGGGGAAAGCACCGCGCGCCTGTGGCGCCCCCTGGTCGCCGCCGCCTGCGCCGAGGCTGGCGCCCCGGCACCGCAATGGAGCCTGCCCGCCCACCTGGACTCCGACGTCGGCGCCCTGCAGATCGACGGCGACGACACCATCATCCGGCCCGAGATCGCCGAGACCCGCCGCTGGGAGGCGGACGAGGACGCGGCGATCCGCAAGACCGTGACCCCCGGCACCACCGTCCTGGACATCGGCGCGCACATCGGCTACTTCAGCCTCCTGATGTCCCAGCTCGTCCAGTCCCACGGCAGGGTCGTCTCCGTCGAGGCCGACGCCTGGAATCACCAGCTCCTGCTGCAGAACCTGGTGCGCAACGGCGCCTCCAACGTCACGCCGGTGTTCGCCGCGGCCGGCGAGCGGTCCGGCATCGCATACCTGCGCCGCGACAAGGACGGCAACACCGGCGACCACCGCGTCCTGGACGAGCCGGCCGAACTCGGCCACCCCGTACCGGTGATCGCCCTCGATGACATCCTCGACGGCGTGCCCGAGATCGACTTCATGAAGGTCGACCTGCAGGGCGGCGACCACCTCGCCATCCTCGGCATGCGGCGCACTCTGCGCCGCTGCCGCCCCCGGCTGCTCGTCGAATTCTGGCCGCCCGGCATCCGCGAGCGCGGCGACGACCCGGTGGAGGTGCTGCGGATCTACTCCTCGCTCGGCTTCACCCGCGAGATCGTCGACGACCTGGCCATCGACCCCGGGCTGCCCGACGCCGAGTTCGTCCGTGCCGCGGAGAACACGGAGCGCGAGTTCGTGAACCTCTTCCTGACGCCAGGACCCGCCTAGCCGCCCCGAGTGCCACGACTGCCGCCGCCCTCGGTCAGCGGCGGCGGTCGCGCCCGGCCCCGCGCCGGGACTTCGGTGGATTGGAGCCACCATGAGCACCGCACAGCCCCGCGCCACTGCACCCATACCCGCGCCCCTGCCCGAGCCCGCCGCCCGTCTCCCGAGGAGCACACCCCCGCACACTCCCGCGCTGCTCCTGGATTCCGGGGGTGTCCTGATCCTGCCCGACGGCGCGGTGCTGTCCCACTACGGCAAGCGGCTCGGGCTGCGCCTCGACCCCGTCACCGCACGGCACGCCGTGGCCCTCGCGGCCCGCGACCTCGACCTGGCGGCCGGACCGGATACCGGCCCGCACGCGTTCGCGCACCGCTGGTCCGCGCACGCCGGATGCTCGCCCGACGCCGCCGAGTCGCTGTGGCGGACGGTCCGCCGCGAGGTGGACGACACGGTGCTGTGGAGCGTCGTGAACCCCGAGGCCGTGCCGTTCCTCGACGCCCTGCCCCCGCAGGTGCAGCGGTACGTCGTCAGCAACGCCGACGGCCGCGCGCACGCCGAACTCGCCCGGGCCGGGCTCCTCGACCGGCTCGACGGCGTCCTCGACTCGGCCGCCGTCGGCATCGCCAAACCCGACCCGAGGATCTTCCGGATGGCGGCCGTGGCCCTCGGCCGCCCCCTGGAGCAGTGCCGCTACGTCGGCGACACCCTCGACGGCGCCCCGCACGGCCTTCCCCCCACGGTCCTCTACGACCCTCTCGACATCTATCCGGACGACGCCGCGCGCTACACCCGTATCCGCCGACTGTCCCAACTCCTCAACTCCGAACCCTAGTTCACAACCTTTCGCAGCGAGGCTGAACAAGGGCGAGGCCGAACAAGAACAAGGACGACAAGGACAAAGACAAAGGACTGGACATGGACATACCTGGAGACACTCCCGGCGACACGCCTGGTGCCGCCCCGCACGCCGTCGTCACCGGAGCCGCCGGGTTCATCGGATCACACCTGGTGACCGGGCTGTTGTCCGCGGGCTGCCGGGTGACGGCCGTGGACGTCGTCCCGTGGACCTCGGCGCACCAGGTGCGGACCGCCGGCCCGCACGCGCACCTGCGGTACCACGAGGCCGACCTGCGCGACACCCGCACGCTCCGCGGACTCACGAAAGACGCGCGCTGGATCTTCCACCTGGGCGCCAACACCGAGAACCGCTCCTGGGCACAGTCCGGCCGAGCCGACCTCGACACCACCGTGACCGGCACCGTCGCACTCCTCGAAGCGCTCGTCGAACATCCCCCGCAGTGTGTGGTGATGACCTCGAGCCAACTCGTCTATGGCGATCGGGCCGCGCACGACGTACCGCTCACCGGGCGGCCCCCGCGCCCCGCGACCCGGTTCGGCGCGGGCAAGGCCGCAGCCGAGGCGTTCCTGTGCGCCGCCGCCCACGAGACGGGGTTCCACGCCGTCGCCGCCCGGCTCTCCAATGTCGTCGGCGCGGGGATGAGGCGCGGCATCATCCACGACTTCGTCGGCAAACTGCGCCAGGACCCGACCCGGCTCACGGTGCTCGGCGACGGCAGCCAGAAGCGCAGCTACCTCCATGTCTCCGACTGCGTCAGCGCGTTGACGACACTCGCCGAGGCCGCCGGTGGCCGGTCCGCCACCGAACGGGCGGGATTCGAGGCGTACGACGTGTGCAACACGGACGCCACCGCGGCCGCCGAAGTGGCCCGGATCGCCGTCGCCGAATTCCCCGGCGCGGACGGCGAGATCCTCCTCGGCTCCGGACAGCGCGGCTGGAAGGGCGACATCCCCACCGTTCGCGTCAGCCCCCGGCCGCTGCTCGACCTCGGCTGGCAGCCACGCCTCACCTCATCGGCAGCCGTCCGCACGGCGGTGCGTGAGATCATCGCCGAGGGCCCGCTCGAACCGCCCGCCGAACCCGTACCGCCCGCGCCCGCCGCCGGGGGACCGGTGCACCGGCACGGCTCGTCCGCCTACCTCGGGGCGCGCCATGCCTGATCCGCACGCGAGCCGGACTTCGCCGGTGACCCCCACCGCGCGCACCGCGCCGACGACACGGACGGCACCCGTAGCGCGGGCGCGCGGGCAACTCCAAGCGGTGCTCCTCGACCGTGACGGCGTCCTCAACGTCAACCGCCCCGACCACGTGACCCGCGCCGAGCAGTGGCGGTGGCTGCCCGGCGCGATCGACGCCTGCGCCCTGTTCACCGGGCTCGGCCTGCGCCTGGCCGTCGTCACCAACCAGGGGGCCGTCGGACAGGGCCTGCTCACCGGACACGAACTCGACCGCATCCACGATCGCATGGCCGCGGACCTGGCGGCCGTCGGCGTGCCTCGCCCGGTGATCCTGCACTGCCCGCACCTGCCCGAATCCCGCTGCCCCTGCCGCAAACCCCGGCCGGGTCTCATCACCAGGGCCATCGACCGCATCGGGGTGAACCCGGGGCAGGCACTGCTCGTCGGTGATCACGACACCGACCTGATGGCGGCCGCGGCGGCGGGCTGCTGGTCGCTGCACGTGCGCAGCGGCCGGGGCGGACCACCCGCCGGGTACCCGGGCTGCCTGGGCAGCGTGCCCACCCTCCGCGAGGCGGCCGAACTGGTCATGGCCCTCACCAAGGCGGAATGGCGCCGGCCACCGCTGCGACGCCCCGAGGATCCGCACACCCGCGCCGCCCGGCCGGCGGAAAAGGAAGGAGCCAGGCCATGAGGCGCGCACTGATCACCGGCATCACCGGCCAGGACGGCTCCTACCTCGCCGAGCACCTCCTGGAACGCGGCTACGAGGTGTGGGGGCTGCTTCGCGGCCAGGGCAACCCGTACCGCTCCCGCATCGAGCGGATCGCCCCCGAAGTACGCTTCGCCGAGGGCGACTTGCTCGATCAGAGCAGTCTCGTCGCCGCCGTCGACCACATCCAGCCGGACGAGGTCTACAACCTCGCTGCCATCTCCTACGTCCCGATGTCCTGGCAGCAGGCCGAACTGACCGGCGAGGTCACCGGCATGGGAGTGCTGCGCATGCTGGAGGCCATCCGCATCGTCAGCGGCCTCGGCAGGTCCACGACCGCGCCGCCCGGCACCATCCGCTTCTACCAGGCGTCGTCCTCCGAGATGTTCGGCCAGGTCGGCGAGGTGCCCCAGGACGAGGACACCCCGCCGCGGCCGCGCAGCCCCTACGGTGTGGCCAAGACCTACGGGCACCTCATCACGCGCAACTACCGTGAGTCCTTCGGGATGTTCACCGCTTCCGGGATCCTCTTCAACCACGAATCCCCACGGCGCGGACGGGAGTTCGTCACCCGCAAGATCTCCCGGGCCGCCGCCAGGATCAGTCTCGGCCTGCAGAACGGACTGCGCCTCGGCAACCTCGACGCCGTACGCGACTGGGGCTTCGCCGGAGACTACGTCCGCGCCATGCGCCTCATGCTGGCCCAGGCCGAACCCGGCGAGTACGTCGTGGGCACCGGGCACATGCACTCCGTACGGGACGCGGTGGGCATTGCCTTCGAGACGGTGGGCCTTGACTGGCGCGCGCATGTCGTCAGCGACACCCGTCTGGTCCGCCCCGCCGAGGTCGACCTGCTGTGCGCCAACCCGAAGAAGGCCCGCACCGAACTCGGCTGGGAGCCCGAGACCGGCTTCGAGGAGCTGATGCGGATGATGGTGGAGGCGGACCTGGAGCGGGCGCGAAGAGAACTGCGCCACCCCTCGACGCGGGCGTATGTCCATGACTGGTGAGTCCGCGACCACACCACCCGGCCCGCCGGCCACCGCGTCGGTGCCACTGCCGGGCCGGCCCGGTACGGCGCTGCTCACCGGCCCCGGCGCGTCGACGGCCGACAGGTCCGGGCGCCAAGCCCGGCTGCCGTCCCTGACGGTGCTGCGGTTTCCCGCCTCGCTCGCCGTCCTGGTCTGCCACATCTACGAGTTCATCTGGCCCGAGCGGGTGTGGAGCGGCGACCTGGCCGATGACCTGCTGCACCACGCGGCCTATCTGGGAGTCGTCCTCTTCTTCCTGCTCAGCGGCTTCGTTCTGACCTGGGCGGCGCGCGAGGGCGACTCCGCCCGGAGCTTCTGGCGCCGCCGGGTCGTGCGGGTGTTCCCCGGCCACACCGTGGTCTGGGTCATCGGCGCGGTGCTGCTCCTCGGAAGCGGAGGCACGCTCGGGGTGGCCGCCGCCCTCGAACTGCCCCTGCTGCACGCCTGGGCGTTCGGCCCGCTGGTCGAGTTCATCGTCGTCAGCGGTGTCACCTGGTCGCTGTCCTGCGAGGTGCTGTTCTACCTCTCATTCCCCCTGGTGGTGCGGCTGGTGCGGAGGCTGCCCCGGCACCGCCTCGCGCAGTGCGCCGCACTGCTGTGCGCGCTCGTCGTGGCGTTCCCGGTCGTCGCCCGTGCGCTGCTGCCCGGCACGCCGCTGTACGGCGAGTTCCCGGTGAGCCGGCAGCAGTTCTGGTTTGTCCAGGTGCTTCCACTGACCCGCTTCGCCGAGTTCCTCCTCGGCGTGATCCTGGCTCGTATGGTCGCCGAACGGGTCTGCCCCCCGCAATCCGGTTGCCGTACGCCCTCCTGGCTGTCGCGGCGAGTCTGGCCCTCTCGCTCCGCCTGCCCTTCCTGTTCGCGATCACCGCCGCGTGGGTCATACCGCTGAGCCTGCTGATCGTGGCCTGCGCCCAGGCCGACCTGCGTCGCGGACCGACACGGCCGAGGTGGGGCCCGGCCCTGTGGCTCGGCGGCGTGGCTGCTGCACATCACCGTGGAGCTGCCCGCGATGCGACGGTGGTCCCACCCGTGGCGCCGCACGCCCGACAAGGCCCGCCCGTGACCCGGGCCGGGCGGGGCCGGTTCCCCTCACGCCTCGCCCACGTCACCCCTCCCAGCCGCCCCACCGTCCTTTCAGATACTGGAGTCATGGAGCACACCGTTCAACTCCCAGACAGCGCCGACGTCCTGGCGGGCAGCCGCGGCACCGCCCACCTGGCGGCCGAGGGCGTCTCGTGCACCCTCGGGGACCGGCCGGTACTGCGCGACGTCTCCCTGACCGTCGCCGCGGCGGAAAGAGTGGGTCTGATCGGGGAGAACGGCCAGGGCAAGTCCACACTGCTGCGCGTCCTCGCCCGTGATCTCGCCCCCGAGCGGGGCAGCGTGCTGCGCGCGGTCACGGGCCGTGTCGGCTTCCTGCCGCAGGAGCCGGCGTTCCCGGCCGCCTGGACGATCACGGACGTGCTGGACCGCGCCCACGCCGAACTCGACCTGCTGGCCGCGCGTCTGCGTGATCTGGAACGGCACATGGCAGCCGCCGAGGGCGCGGAACTGGAAGCCCTGCTCGCCGACTACGGCCGGGCTCAGGACGCGTTCACCGACCGTGGCGGCTGGGAGCGCGAGGCCCGTACCGGTGAGGTCCTCGCGGTGTTCGGTCTCGGCGGCCTGTCGCCCGCGCATCCGGTGGGCCGGCTCTCCAGCGGCCAGCGGGCCCGGCTCGCGCTCGCCGAACTCGTCCTCGCCGCACCGTCCGCGCTGCTTCTGGACGAGCCGACCAACCACTTGGACGACCGTGCCGCGGACTGGCTGACCCACTGGCTGCGCGGCTACCGCGGCCCGTGCGTCGTCGCCTCCCACGACCGCACCCTGCTGGGCGCCGCCGCCACCGCCATCGTCGACCTGGACGGGCCCCGGGGCAGCGCCGTCCGCCACGGCGGTGACTACCAGGACTATCTCGCCGAACAGCGCGCCGCCCGCACCCGCTGGGAACGCCAGTACGCGCAGTGGCAGGAGGCAACCGACCGCGTACGCGAGCGGCTGGACCGGGCGGGCGCGGCCGGGGACGGTGGCGGCCTGAAGCGCGACAACGAGAAGATGGGCTACGACCGCACCGGCGGCAAGGCACAGGCCGACGTGGCCCGTAGGACCCGCGCGGCCCGGCTCGAACTGCGGCGTCTGCTCGACGACCCTGTGCCACGTCCGCCCGAACCGCTGAGCTTTCGCCCGGCGCACACCGCGCGGCCCGTGACACAGGCCCCCGGGGCGTCGACACGGACCTCCCCGCCCGTGACGGAAGGCGACCCGGCCCTGCTGCGGGCCACCCGCGTCACGTTCGGTGACGTACTGCGCGACATCCAACTCGACCTGCGTCCCGGTGACTTCACCGTCATCGTCGGCCCCAACGGCGCGGGCAAGTCCACCCTGCTGCGGATCCTCGCCGGCGTGCTGCCCGCGCAGCACGGCACCGTCGCCACGGCGGACGGCACGCGGGTGGGTTACCTGCCGCAGGAGTCGACGTACGAGCACGGCCACCGCGGCCTCCTGGAGGTGTACGCGGAGCGTCGGGCCGTCGACCACGACACCGCATCCGCCGAACTGGGCCGCTTCGGGCTCTTCCGGCGCGGCGACCTCACCGTCCCGTTGGACCGCCTGTCGACGGGCCAACGCCGTCGCCTGGGCTTGGCGGAACTCTTCGCGGCCCGCCCCGATCTGCTGCTCCTGGACGAGCCGACCAACCACCTCAGCCTGCCGCTGGTGGAACAACTCCAGGAGGCCATCGAGGAGTTCACCGGCCCGGTGGTCCTGGTCACCCATGACCGCGCGTTGCGTGAGCGGTACGCGGACCACGTGGTCGAGCTGACGGACGGCACGCTGCGCCGCCCCGGCTGATCACCGCGCGAGATCCGGCCGGGGCGGCGCGGTCGTACTCCCGTCAGTCGTCCTGCGGCGGGGCGACCTCCATGATCGCGCCGCCCTTCAGGCGCATCCAGCGGGTGACACCGATGGCGCGCAGGAACGGCAGGTCGTGGCTGACGACGACGAAGGCACCCTCGAATGCGTTGAGCGCGTCTTCCAACTGGGCGACGCTGTCGAGGTCCAGGTTGTTCGTGGGCTCGTCGAGAAGCAGGAGCTGCGGCGCCGGGTCGGTGGCCAGGGCACATGCCAGCGTCGCCCGCAGCCGCTCGCCACCGGACAGCGTCCGGGCCACCGAACGCGCCCGTGTGCCGCGGAAGGAGAACTGCGCAAGCCAGTGCCGGGCCTGCTCCTCCCGCAGCTGCGGTGCGAAGGCCCGCAGGTTGTCGAGGACGCTCGCATCCAGATCCAGCAGGTCGAGGCGTTGCGACAGATACGACACCCGCTCCACCGGCGTACGGACGGTTCCCGACGACGGTGCCAGTTCACCCGCGACGAGTCTCATCAGCGTCGACTTCCCCACGCCGTTGGAGCCGAGCAGCGCGATCCGTTCGGGTCCGCGCACTGCGAGGTCGACACCGGCGCCGAACAGTTCGGTGTCGCCGTAGTGGAGACGAACACGCTCGCACTGAAGCACCGTGCGCCCGGCGGGCACCTTGGTGGGTGGCAGGGCGATGGCGAGCCGCGCCTCTTCGCGCAGCCCTTGACCGGCCTGCTCCAGCTTCGCCCTGGCTTCCTTCACACGCTGCTCGTGCACCGCGGCGGCCCGCCCGGCCGATTCCTGCGCCTGCCGCTGCAGGGCGCCCGCGTGGATGCGCGGCACGCCGAGAGAGTGCTTGGCGCGCTTGACGTTGCTCGCCCTGCGCTGGGCCCGCTCGTGCGCCGCCTGGACTTCGCGCTTGTGGCGGCGCACTTCCTGCTCGGCGCCGCGTACCGCCCTTTGCGCGGCTTCCTGCTCGCGCTCCACGGCCTCGGTGTATGCGGTGAAGTTGCCGCCGTACCAGCGCAGTTCGCTGGGCCGCAGCTCCGCGATGCCGTCGACGCGGTCAAGGAGTGCCCGGTCGTGGCTCACCACCACCAGGGAGCCCTTCCACTCCTCGACGACCTGGTAGAGCCGCCGTCGGGCTGCCAGGTCGAGGTTGTTGGTCGGCTCGTCGAGCAGCAGCACGTCCGGCTGTTTCAGCAACTGGGCGGCGAGGCCGATGGAGATCACCTGGCCGCCGCTGAGGGAGGCCAGCGACCGGTCGAGGGAGACATCCGCGAGCCCCAGCCGGCCGAGTACGGCGGTGGTGCGCTCTTCGATGTCCCAGTCGTCGCCGACGGCGGTGAAGTGGGCCTCGTCCACCTCACCGGCCTCGATGGCGTGCAGTGCGCGCCGTACCGCCGCGATACCGAGCGCCTCGTCGACGGTGCCCTGTGCCAGCGGCAGGGACTGCGGCAGGTACCCGAGCTGCCCCTGCACACCGACCGACCCCGATGACGGTGCCAGCTCGCCGGCGAAGAGGCGCAACAAGGTGCTCTTGCCCGCGCCGTTGGGGCCGACCAGGCCGTGCCGCCCGGCGCCGAGAGAACAGGTCAGCCCGTCGAAGACCGGAGTCTCATCGGGCCAGGAAAAGGACAAACCGGTGCAGACAACGGTTGCGTCAGTCATGAGAATCCCGTGGGTGTCGTCGCCGACCCGGCCGGGAACGCCAGTACAGCAGCGCGACTACGGTGGCCTCGAAAGCCGTACGGGGTCGATGCGTGCCAGGTCAGCGTGGATGTTCGGTGAACGAGACCCGCAGGCGACACACGTCGGCGATAACCGTCAACGACGCGGTGCGGCGAGTCTGGACCGAGCGGTCATCCTCACTGACCTGCCATGCGAATCCTCCCTGAAATCGGGGGAGTTGATAGAGATACATGCACCATACCACCGTCCGCGGCTCATGCAGCGGTACTGCCGGCCGCAGGGCCGAGAGCGGATGACTGCAGAGGCCGGAGAGCTGCGGGGGGGGCTTGACCCGGAATCTTGGACACGGGCTATGCGGCTTGGCCAGGGTAGTTGATGTTGTGTCGAGTGCTGTCTCGTAGGCGATGGGGCTGCGTTGTCCGAGGCGGGCATCGCGTTCACTGGACCAGGTCTTGCGGCCCTGGAGCGTCTCGCGTTTGAACGTCGCGTTGAAGGACTCGGCGAGTGCGTTGTCCGCGCTGGAGCCGATCGCGCTCATGGACTGGCGGACCCAGATACAGGAACTTCCCGCCGTCCAGTGGGAGATAGGTGATGTCGCCGACGTACTTCGTGTTCGGCTCGCTTGCGGTGAAGTCGCGGCCGATCAGGTCCGGGGGCCTTCGCCGCGGCCGGGTCCGTGATCGTGGTGCGGGGCCTGCGACGCAGCCGCACTCCGGCCAGGCCGATGCTGCGCATCACTCGCGCGATGCGCTTGTGGTTGACTCGCTCGCCGTCGTCGCGGAGTTCGGCGGTGATCCTTGGGACGCCGTAGGTGACCGCCTGATCCGTGGTGCACGGCCCGTATCCGGGCGGCGAGGCCGGCGTCGGCCGCCTGCCGGGCGGCCCGGTCCGCAGCCGTCCGGCGCCAGTAGTAGAAGCTGGAACGGGTGATGCCCAGGATGGTGCACAGCCGCTTCACGCCGTAGCGGCGCTGGTGGTCGGCAACGAACTGGAAGCGGTTCACCAGCGCGTCTCCCCGGCGAAATACTTCGCCGCCTTGCGCAGGATCTCGCGTTCTTCCTCCAGCTCGTGGACCTTCTTGCGCAGAGCGGCGTTCTCCGCCTCCAGCGGTGTCGGCGGCTCGGCGGGTGCCTCTGCCCGGCGTCCCCGCGCCCGGCTCGCGCCCGCTGCCCGCACCCAGTGTGTCCAAGATCAAGGGTCAAGGCCCGAATAGGGTCAAGAACGGCAATCGAAGCATGTCTCAGTACGTGCTGCGCAGCCTGATCCGCAAGTAAGCGTTCCGGTACGGCAGTTGAGGGGCCGCATCCCTGGAAGGACACAGGGATGCGGCCCCTTCGCGTCATACCGTCATACGACGCTCCTACTTCAGGCCGTACGCCCGCAGCACGGTCTGATCGACCTCGTTTCCGGCACCGTCGGATGCCCGAACGCGCAGTGACACGGACTTCGCGCCCTTCGGGTGCTTGATCTCGGCCTTTCCGTGCCCGACCTTCGCCTCCTTCCAGGAGGTTCCGTCGTCGTACGAGACCCACGCCCTCAGGCTCCTGGCCTTGACGCTTCCCTCCTGATCCCGGACGGAGAGTCCGAGCTCCAGCTCCCGCCCGGATTCGGCACGGTTGAGGAGGTCGAGCCCGTCCAGGTCATAGCCGACGGAGAGCAGGGGCAGCGCCGTCTCCGCGTCGGTGTGCGCCGAGGCGAAGGACCATTCGGTGTGGGTGCTCGTGGAGTACGGCGTCCAGTCGGCCCCCCGCTGAGCGTCGAGCACGAAGCGGTACGAGGTCTTCGCCGCCGGGACGTCGAAGACGCCGTACCCGCCGACCGTCGAGTCGCCGACCAGCCGGCCGTCCGCGTACAGCTTGCCTTTCGCGGTGTCGGTGGCGTCTCGGACGTACCCGTAGTGACCGGGCGTCGAGTCGCTGAACTCCGGTATGGAGAGGGTGAGTTTGTCGCCGGTGCGCTCCGAGAGGCCGTACTCGGTGTTCGTCGCCGGGCGTACCACCTGGCGCAGCCAGTCCTCGCTCGGCCGGGTGCCCGCCTCGCCGTAGGTCCGCAAGGTGTTCCACTGGCCCCCGTACGCCTCCCAGGACGGATACACGGTGTGCCAGACGCGGGTGTCGGGGCTCACGTTGAAGTACTCGGTGCGTACCTGGCCGAGTTGCATGTAGTCACTGGACTCGACCGCGAACAGCTGCCAGGGGCGGTACGTGTAGACGGTGTCAGCCCCCATCTCACCCGCCCTGGAGGCGTGATAACGGCTCGTCACCTTGGCCGTGGTGGAGCGGTTCAGGGGGTACGTCTGGTCCGGCGAGATCGCTCCGGACTGCGGGAGGGTCACGTTGTAGACGTACGGGCTGACCGCCGTGCCGCCCAGCTTGAGCGTGACCTTCTTGCCGCTCTTGAGGAGGCTGGTGAGCTTGTCGCCGTCCTCGCCGGTGGCGATCATCACCGGCATCGTCGCCCTGTCCACGGCCGTGAGCCAGTGGCCGGCCTTCTTGCGGTACGCGATCAGATAACTCGCCCCCGCCTCAGTCGCGTTGGCCATCGCCTCGTCCGGCCCCCATGTGTCGGCCGCGACCCCGACCACCACTGCCTTGCCCTTGACGTCGAGGCCCTCGAAGTCGGCCGCCGTGCCGGAGCCCGCGTAGACCGCCTGTACCTTCCGGTCACCGGTGATCTTCATCGGGAAGTCGTTGTACGTGTTCGCGTAGTCGAGCGGCAGCGCGTACTTCTCGGGACCGGTGACGCTCGCGGTCAACTCCTTCGCGTACAGACGGAACTTGGAGTAGAACTCGAGGGACCCCTCGCTGACCTTCCTGGTCGGCGCCACATAGACGTGGTCGGTCCAGGGGCCCTGGCTGTACGTCAACCCCCAGGAGCTTCCCGGCCCTTCGCGGTGCCACGAGGTGCTGAAGCCCTGGAACTCGGAGTCCTCCTTGGTCCTCGGCTCGATCTCCACCGCCTCGCGGGCGTCGAGCGTGACCTCGGTGTCCCCGTCGACCGTGATCTCGGGATTGCCGACGACCGAGGTGCCGACGGCCACGCCGCCCGTGTCGTCGTCGTAGATCCAGGTGGCCACGGAGTACGTACCGGCCGGGACCTCCCAGGTCCCGGTGTCGCTCATGAAGCCGTACTCGTTGGCGCGGGCGCCGTTCAGCTCCTGCAAGGTGTAGATCGCCCCAGCGGTGGCCGGCTTGCCGTCGCGGCCCACGAGGGAAACCTTGAGAGCGTGCGTCTTCGGCGCCTTCTCGAAGCCGACACCCGTCGTGACCAGGATGCCGTCGGCCGTCGCGGTGATGTGGCCCGCGTACCGGCCCTTGGCCTTCTCGGCCGGGTCGACGCTGACGGGGACCGTCGCGGTGCCCTTCGCCGGCACGGTCACCGTGCCGGCCCCCAGGGTGACGTCGGCGAGGGTCGACGAGAGCTTCAACTCCACCGCTTCGTCAGTGGTGTTGGTGTACGTGATGTCCTTGCTGGTGACCTTCGTGTCGCCGTCCTCGAATTTTCCGAAGCTCAGCGTCGAGGTCGCGAAGACGTTCTGCGTGACCGCCCGCACGGCATCCACGCGGCCGTCTCCCTGTGCGAACACGGAGTTGTCGGCGTTCGTCTTCGCGGTACTGGCCAGGGCCTCCTTGATCTGCTCGCCCGTCCAGTCAGGATGAGCCTGCGCGACCAGTGCCGCGGCGCCCGCCACATGCGGGGTGGCCATCGATGTGCCGTTCGCCGCCGTGTAGTTGTCGTCGAGCGGCGTGCCCATGGCGGTACCGGAGGCGCGGGCCGCCGTGATGTTCACGCCGGGCGCGGTGATCTCCGGTTTGACCGCGTAGTCGCCGGGGCGCGGGCCACGGCTGGAGAACGAGGCGAGCTGGTCGGATTTGTCGACCGCGCCGACCGTGAGCGCCGAGTCGGCGATGCCCGGCGTGCCGACGGTCTGCTCCCGCGGGCCCGTGTTGCCCGAGGCGATCACGAAGAGGGTGCCTGTCGACGCGGACAGCGCGTCCACCGTCTCGCTCAGCGGGTCCGAGGGGCCGGAGGCCGTACCGCCGAGGGACATGGAGACGATGTCGGCGCCGGAGTCCGCCGCCCACTCCATGCCGGCGATGATCCACGACGACTGGCCGCGGCCGTCGTTCGCCAGTACCTTGCCGACCATCAGCTCCGCGCCGGGCGCCACGCCCTTGCGCTTGCCGTCGGAGGCAGCGCCCGAGCCGACGATCGTGGACGCGACATGGGTGCCGTGGCCGTGTCCGTCCCGCACCTCCTGATCGGGCACGAAGCTCTGGGATCGGGCGATCCTGCCCGCGAGGTCCGGGTGTCCGGCGTCCACGCCCGTGTCCAGGACGGCGACCTTGACGCCCTTGCCGTCGTAGCCCGACTTCCACACCTCGGGCGCGCCGATCTGCGGGACGCTGACGTCGAGGGACACCTTGACCTTGGCGTCCAGCCAGAGCTTGTCGAGGCCGCCGTCGAGTTGCCGCGCGGCCTTCGCGGTGGGTTCGGTGCCGAGCGCGGGCGCGATGTCCGCCCAGAACTGCTCGGCCGTGGACTTCTTCGCGCTGAGAGCGGCACCGTCGATGCCGGGCAGGGACAGTGTCCTGCGCGCGCCCTCGGGGATGGTGTTCCCCTGGCGATACGTGGCGATCAGCGGGATGGCGCCGGTCTTCGTGTCCGCGTACCCCTGCTTGACGAGCTGCGTGATGTTGAACAGGGCCGGGTCGAGACGGCCCGCCTGAAGCAGCGAGATCGCGTCCTCCGGTACGACGCTGACCTCGCCGTTCTGCTCGCTCGACAGGAAGGTGGCGGACTGGCGGCCGTTGCCGCGCCGGACGTCGACGGCGTGCCTGCCGTCCGGGCCGGCGGTGAGCGACACGGTGTCGCCGGTGATGAGGGTGACTGTCTGGGTGCCGGTGGCGCCTGGTGTGGTGACGCTCGGCACGGGCTTGGCGCCCGGCTCGGTGACCGGGGACTCGGGGGCGGCCGTCGCGGGGGTGACGGCCCCCGCGAACAGTCCGGCCGCTCCTGCCACGGCCCAGAGGGCGTGGAGTCTTCGCATGTGTGGACTTCCTCCCCTGAACGCTGAATTCGCTTCCAGCCTGGTAAGCGGAAACAGTGATCAGGGTGGGCGCCGGGAGGAATGCGGCTCAAGGGATTCTTCTGGCCAGGGCGTGCCAATGCCCCATTCGGCCAGGGCAGTTGACGCTACGGCTACGGCTACACCCAGCCGCGCTGAGCGGCCCGTGCCCCGAGCTGGAAGCGGCTCGCCGCCCCGAGCCGATCCTGCAGCTCACTCACCCGCCGCCGCAGTGTCCTGAGGCTCACCCCCAGATGGCGTGCCACCGCCTCGTCCTTCATCCCGGCCGCCAGCAGCCGGATCAACGTCCGCTCGCCCTCGGAGAGTTCACCGTCGCCGGTCGGCTGCCCGAGAGGTGTCGCCTGCTGCCACGCGAGCTCGAAGAGTTTCTGCAGGGCCTCCGTCACCGCCGAGTGCCACACCACGACGGCGCAGTAGCCGCCCGCCGCTGAGGCGGTCAGCGGAAGCATCGCCCGGCGCCCGTCGACCACCAGCAGCTTGAGGGGCACGGACGGCAACACCCGTGCCTGCTCACCGAGTTCTACCATGTTCCAGGCGCGGGACAGAACCTTCGGGTCCTCCAGGGCCGTCGCCGCGTAGATCCCGCGGGAGACGATCCCGCGGCGCAGCAGATCGGCCTGGAGATCCACCTGCGGTGCGGGCGGGGCGAGATACGGCGGCGTGTCGAAGAGGCACACCTCCCGCTCGGCGCGTGCGTACATCTCCTCCAGACGTGCCGCGATGGCGCCCTCGCCGGAGGCGACCTCGATCAGCCGGGACGGTTCCTCACGCAGCAGCCCGGCCTCGTACGCGGTCCCCATCTCCTCGGCGGTGGCGGCGAGCAGTTCGGACTCCGTCTCCCGTCGGCGGATCAGCGCGCGGACCGCCACCCGTGGGTCGACCGCCCGTAACCCGCCCATGGAGTCCGGCGGCTGGAGCAGCCCGAGCCCGAGCAGCCGGTTGCATGCCTCGCGCACCCGGGCGGGGGAGACGCCGGCCAGCAGGGCCCAGCCGGCCGCGCCGGCGTCGGGCTGATGGAGGATCGCCTGGTACACCCGTTCCTCGAAAGCGGACACCCCCACCGCGGCCCAGGGGCTCGCGGCAGGGGTCTGTCGTGCCGTGTTCTGGCGTGCCGTGTTCCGTCCGGCCGTGCCGTATGCCGTGTTCACCATGGCTCGGCACGGTAGGCGATCTTTGTTACGTACGGCTGCCGCCGTACCGGCCAGGTTGCCTTCGTGCCGGCCCGGCTGCCGCCGTACCGGCCCGGGCCGCCGTCTACTTCAGGCCGAACGCCCGCAGCACCGTCTGGTCGACCGCGTTGCCGTCCCGGTCGGCGCCCCGCACCCGCAGCGACACGAACCCGGCGCCCTTCGGATGCCTGAGCTCAGCCTTGCCGCCCTTGACCTTCACCGCCTTCCAGGTCGTGCCGTCGTCGTACGAGACCCAGGCCTTCAGCTCACCGGCCGCGGTGCTCCCTTCCTGGTCCCGGAGGGAGAGCCCCAGCTTCGACTTCTTCCCGGCCTCGGCACGGTTCAGGAGGTCGAGCCCGTTCACGTCGTAGTCGACGGAGAGGAGCGGCAACGCCGTCTGCCGGTCCGTGTGCGCCGAGGCGAACGACCACTCGGTGTGGGTGCTGGTGGAGTACGTGGCCCAGTCGGCCGTACGCCGCGCGTCGAGCACGAAGCGGTACGAGGTCTTCGCCGCCGGGACGTCGAAGGCGCCGTACCCGCCGAGAGCGGTGTCGCCGACCAGTTGCCCGTCGGCGTACAGCTTGCCCTTCGCGGTGTCCTGGACGCCGTCCACACTGGCGTAGTGACCCGGCGTCGCGTCGCTCAACTCCGGGACCCTGAGGGCGAGTTTGTCGCCGGTGCGCTGGGAGAGGCCGTACCGCGCGCTGGTCGCGGGGCGGACGACCTGGCGCAGCCACTCCTCGGTGGGCACCCTGCCCGCGCGGTCGAAGGTCCGCAGGGTGTTCCACTGCCCCCTGTTGGTCTGCCAGTTCGGGGAGACGGTGTTCCAGATGCGGGTGTCGGGATCCACGTTGTAGTACTCGGTGCGTGTCGTGCCGAGGGGGACGTACTGGCTGGTCTCGATGGCGGCGGACTGCCAGGGGCGGTACCGGTAGACGGCGTCCTTGCCGACGTCACCGGCCCGGCTCCCGTGGTAACGGACCGTCTGCTTCACGGTGTTGGAGCTGTTCAGCGAGTACGTCTGGTCCTTCGAGATGGCGCCGGTCTGCGGGAACATCACGTTGTAGACGTACGGGCTGACCGCGGTGCCGTCCAGTTTCAGCGTGACCTTCTTCCCGCTCTTCAGCAGGGCGCCGAGCTTCGCCCCGTCCTCGCCGGTGGCGACCATCAGCGGGATCGTCGTGCTGTCCACCCAGGAGATCCAGTACCCGGGCTTCTCCTGGTACGCGATGACGTAACCGGCCCCGGCCTTGGTCGCGTTGGCCAGCGCCTCGTCCGCCGTCTTCCCGGCGGCCACCCGGACCACCGCCACCTTGCCCTTGACGTCGAGCCCTTGGAAGTCGGCCGCGGTGCCGCTGCCGGCGTCCACCGCCCGCACCGTGCGCTTGCCGCTGACCTTCACCGGAAGGGTGTCGCTCACCTGCGAGTAGTCGAGTGGCAGCGCGTACTTCTCCGGGCTGCTGACGCTCGCCGTCAGCTCCTTCTCGTACAGCCGGAACTTGGAGGTGAACTCGAACCTGCCCTCGGTGACCTTCTCGGTCGGAGCGACATAGATGCGGTCGGTCCACCAGTTCTGGGCGTAGGTCAACCCGAAGGCGGTGCCGGGGCCTTCCCGGTGCCAGTTGGTGGTGAAGCCCTGGAACTCGGAGTCCTCCTTGGTCCTCGGCTTGATCTCGACCGCCTTGCGGGCATCGAAGACGACTTCGGTGTCCTTGTCGACCTTGATCTCCGGATCACCGACGACCGAGGTGGCGACCTCCAGTCCGGCCGCGTCCCGCTCCGGGATCCAGGTCGCCATGGAGTACGTACCGGCCGGCACCTTGAAGGTGTAACCGCTGCCGATGAACCCGTGCGTGTCCGGGTACGCGCCGTTCAGCTCCTGCAGCACGAAGAGCGACGCCGAGGTGGACGGCTTGCCGCTCCGGTTCACCAGGGAGACCTTCAGGTCGTACGTCTTCGGCAGCTTCTCGAAGCCGACGGCCGTGGTGACCCGGACGCCGTCGGCGCTCGCGGTGACATGGCCCGTGTACCTGCCCTCGGTCTCCTCGGCCGGGTCGACCGTGACGGTGACGGTGGCGGTGCCCTTGGCCGGGACGGTCACCACATCCGCGTCCAGGGCGGCCTCGGTGAGGGACGACGCGAGCTTCAACTCCACTGCTTTGTCGGTGGTGTTGGTGTACGTGATGTCCTTGCTCGCGGACTCGGCCCCGGCGCCGTCCTCGTACTTGCCGAAACTGAGCGCCGGGGTGGCGAAGACGCCCTGCCCGACGGCCCGTACGGCGTCGACGCGGCCGTCGCCCTGCTCGAACACGGAGGCGTCGGGGCTGGTCTTGGCGGTGGTGGCCAGGGCCTGCTTGATCTGCTGCCCCGTCCAGTCCGGATGCGCCTGCGCGACCAGCGCCGCGGTGCCCGAGACATGCGGGGTCGCCATCGACGTGCCGCTCGCCGTCGTGTACCTCTCGTCCACAGGCGTGCTGCCGGGCATGGTGGTTCCCAGGGAACGGGCCGCCGTGATCCCGACGCCCGGCGCGGTGATCTCCGGCTTGATCGCGGAGTCGCCGAGCCGTGGGCCGCGGCTGGAGAACGAGGCCAGCTTGTCGGACTTGTCGACCGCGCCCACGGTCAGCGCGGAGTCCGCGATGCCCGGGGTGCCGAGGGTCTGCTCGGACGGGCCGGCGTTACCGGCCGCGATCACGAAGAGGGCACCGGTGGACGCGGACAGCTCGTCCACGGTCTCACTCAGCACGTCGGAGGGGCCGGACGCGTCGCCGCCCAGCGACATCGAGACGATCTTCGCACCGGAGCGCGCGGCCCAGTCCATGCCGTCGAGGATCCAGGAGGTCTGACCGCGGCCGTCGTTCGCCAGTACCTTGCCGACGAGCAGCTCCGCACCGGGTGCCACGCCCTTGCGCTTGCCGTCGGAGGCAGCGCCCGAGCCGGCGATGGTGGACGCGACATGGGTGCCGTGGCCGTGGCCGTCCTGAACCGTCTCGGTCGGTACGAAGCTCTTCGTCTCATCGAGCTTCCCCGCCAGGTCCGGGTGACCGGTGTCCACCCCCGTGTCCAGGACGGCGACCTTGACGCCCTTGCCGTCGTAGCCCGACTTCCACACCTCGGGCGCGCCGATCTGCGGGACGCTCACGTCGAGGGACACCTTCACCTCGGCGTCCAGCCAGAGCTTCTCGATGCCCTCGCCGAGCTGCCGCCCGGCCTTCGAGGTGGGTTCGGTGCCGAGCGCGGGCGCGACGTCCGCCCAGAACGCGGTCGACTTCCGTGCGCTCAGCGCGGCGCCGTCGATCCCCGGCAGCGTGAGCGTGCGGCGTGCCCCGTCGGGGGTCGCACTCCCCTTCGTGTACGCCTTCGTGTACGTCGCGATCACCGGGGTGGCGCCGATCTTCGCGTCCGTGTACCCCTGCTTCACCAGCTGGGTGACGTTGAACAGCGTCGGGTCGAGGCGGCCCGCCTGCACCAGCGGGATGGCGTCCGACGGTAAGACGCTGATCTCGCCGTCGCGTTCGCTGGACAGGAAGGTGGCCGCCTCACGGCCCCTGCCGTGTTGGACGTCCACGGCGTGCTTGCCGTCCGGGCCGGCGGTGAGTGTCACGGTGTCGCCGGTGATGAGGGTGACGGTCTGTGGTGCCGGTGCCGGTGCCGGTGCGCTGCCTGCCGACGGCGCGGAGCCCGGCACGGAGTCCAGCACGGTGACCGGGGACCCGGGTGCGGCCGCCGCGGGTGTGATGGCGGCCGCGAGCAGCCCGGCCGCTCCTGCCACGGCCCAGAGGGCGTGGTGTCTTCGCATGGGTGGCGTCCTCCCCTGAACGCTGAAACGCCTCCGGCCTGGTGGGCGGAAGCCAGTGATCAGGGTGAACGCCGGGCCGAAAGCGGCTCAAGGGATTCCCGTGGCCGGGGAGTGCCAATGCCTTCTTCGGTCACGGCTGCGGCTCAGCGGGAACACAGGGTTCTCTCAGTGAACCGGTACACGATACGTACATGGCTGGCACCCCTGGGACTCGGAACGGCCGAGTCCGCGTACTGATCGTCGACGACGAACCCGGACTCACCGAACTGCTCTCCCGGGCCGTCGCGGAGGCACGCAGATGAGGACACCGACGTCGTCCTCCGGGAGCCTGCGGCGGGAGCGGGAGCGGGAGCGGGAGCGGGAGCAGGAGCGGAAGCGGGGGCGGTCGCTGCGGACCCGTCTGCTGCTGTTCATCGGTGCCACGCTCGTCGTGGTGTGCGCGGCGATGGCGCTCACCACCGTGTTCGCCCAACGTTCCTATCTGCTGGGCAACCTGGACGATCGCGTCACCAACGCCGCCGAGCGCAGCCTGGGCGGGGTCCAGGTCGGGCCGCGCACCCAGACGGACCTGGCTGTCCTGCGGGAGCAGGGCCAGGGCGTCGGCACGCTCGCCGCCCGGGTCGACGACGACGGGGACGTCACCGCCGCCGAGGTCATCACCGGTGACGGCGCGCGGCAGTCACTCACCGCCGCCCAGCGCGCCGCCCTCCACGGTGTCGAGGCCGACGGCTCACCGCACACCCGGACCGTCCCCGGCCTCGGCACCTACCGCGTCGCCGTGGTCAGGGGCGACGGGCTCACCGTCCTCACCGGTCTGCCGACCAGCGACGTGGAGGACATGATCAGCGGGCTCGTCCTGGTCGAAGCCGTCGTGGGGATCGCCGGCGTCACCGTCGCCGCGTGCGTCTGCGCCGTCGTCATCCGGCGTCAACTGCGGCCGCTGGGACGGGTCGCCGCCACCGCTGTCGCGGTCTCCCGGTCCCCGCTGGGCCGCGACGACACCGGTGGCCTCGTCCGCGTACCCGAACGCGACACCGATCCCGGTAGTGAGGCCGGGCAGGTGGGCGCCGCCCTCAACCGGATGATCGACCACGTCGAGTCCTCGCTCGCCGAACGCCGGCGCAGCGAGGAACGCATGCGCCGCTTCCTCGCCGACGCGAGCCACGAACTTCGTACGCCGCTGGCCTCCATCGCCGGGTACGCGGAACTGATGAACCGCGGTGCGGGGCGCATCGAGCCGGTGCTGGCCTGGAGCCGGGTCTCGGCCGAGTCCGCGCGCATGACCGGACTCGTGGAGGGCCTGCTGCTGCTCGCCCGGCTGGATGAGGGCCGGCCGCTGGAGTCGACCGAGGTGGACCTCGCGGCGGTGGTCGCCGAGGCCGTGTGGGACGCGCGGGCCGCGGGGGAGGACCACACCTGGCAGCTGGCGTTGCTTCTCGACGCGCCGGCGCTGGTCACGGGCGACCAGGCGCGGCTGCGTCAGGTCGTGGCGAACCTGCTCGCCAACGCGCGGGTGCACACGCCTGCGGGTACGACGGTGATGGTCTCCGTCGAGGCCATGGAGGCGCGCTGCGTCGTCCGTGTCCGCGACGACGGGCCCGGGATTCCGGCTCACCTGGTCTCGTCTGTTTTCGAGCGCTTCACTCGCGCGGACGCCTCGCGTTCGCGCGCCTCGGGTGCGGAAGGGGGCTCTGGGCTCGGTCTGGCGATCGTTGCCGCGATCGTCTCGGCGCATGAGGGGCGTATCGGTGTGGTGAGTGAGCCGGGGTGTACGGAGTTCACGGTGGAGCTGCCGGCTGCGGGCCGTGCCGAGTCTTCGTCCGTGGACACGGTGTCGGCGCCGTCGCTGCGGCACGGGGTGGATCCTGCCCGGGCGTGACGGGGCGGGCCGGGATTTGTTTCGCCCCCGCCGCCCCTACCCGTCCCGTCCCCGGGGCTC
>NZ_VJZC01001110.1 GCF_009377185.1 Streptomyces spongiae | reverse complement strand
GGCCTCGGGCTCGTGGGGTGGGGGTGTGCTCATGTGGGGGTGTTTCCTTCCACGAGTGTCAGGAGTGTGGCCAGGTCACCCGGCCGGGTGTGCGGGTTGAGCAGGGTGGCCTTGAGCCAGAGGCGTCCGTCGGGCGCGGCCCGCCCGAGGACGGCGCGGCCGCTGTTCAGGAGCCGCCGGCGGACGTCCGCCACGGCCGCGTCCGTCGCCCCGACGGGCCGGAACAGGACGGTGCTGATCGTGGGCGTGGCGTACAGCTCGAAGCCGGGGTGCGCGTCCACGAGCGCGGCGAACTCCCCGGCGAGGGCGCAGACCCCGTCGACGAGTGCGCCCAGCCCCTCACGCCCGAGGCTCCTGAGGGTGACGGCGATCTTGAGGACATCGGGGCGCCGGGTGGTGCGCAGGGACCGGCCGAGCAGGTCGGGCAGTCCGGCCGCGGTGTCGTCGTCGGCGTTGAGGTAGTGGGCACGGTGGGCCAGTACGGCGAGGTCGGTGGCGTCGCGTACGGCGAGAAGTCCCGCGGCGACGGGCTGCCAGCCGAGTTTGTGCAGGTCGAGGGTGACGGTGTCGGCGCGGTCGAGGCCGTGCAGCCGGACTCGGTGACGGTCGCTGAAGAGGAGCCCTCCGCCGTAGGCGGCGTCCACGTGCAGCCGGGCGCCGCGGGCCGCGCACAGGTCGGCGAGGTCGGCGAGCGGGTCGATGAGCCCGGCGTCGGTGGTGCCGGCGGTGGCGGTGACCAGGACCGGATGGCTCAGCCGGGCGAGGGCCTCGTCGAGGGCGGCTGGGGCGAGGATGCCGGCCGGGGTGGGGACGACGACCGGTTCGGGAAGGCCCAGCAGCCAGGCGGCGCGGTGCAGGGAGTGGTGGGCGTTGGCGCCGCAGACGAGCCGGAGGGGGCCGGGGCCTTCCGCGGCTTCGCGGGCCAGGAGGAGGGCGAGTTGGTTGGACTCGGTGCCGCCGGTGGTGACCAGGGCGTCGCCTCCGGGACCGCCCGCGTGCACCTCGTCGGCGAGCGCCCTGGTGACGAGCGCCTCCAGCGC
>NZ_VJZC01001109.1 GCF_009377185.1 Streptomyces spongiae | reverse complement strand
GCTTCCACTTAAGCATTGAGGCCGGGACGGGGCCGGGGCAGGGTGACGGCTGATCCGCTCGGCTGATCGAGGGGACCTGGTGGGCCGTCCGGGGGCCGTGCGCGGCGTGGCGCGCTTAGCGGCGGGAGGCCGGTGGCAGGGGGCCTGTGATGATGCGACTTTGCACGGGGCTGACCCTGACCCTTGTCACCGCGGCCGCCCTCACCGGCGGCTCGGCACCGCACGCCACCGCCGCGTCCGCCCTGACCTCGGTTCCCGTCGATCCGCCCCGCCCCACCTGCGTCACCACCGACGCCGACTCGTTCCCGGTCCGCACCCACATCGACGGCGGCCCGGACAGCTACGACGCGGGCGGCGGGTACGGCACCTGGTCCCTGGAGCTCACCAACACCACCTCGCGCACCTGCGGGAACGTCCACCCCGTGATCGTTCTCGTGGACGAGGAGCGCGCGCTCCGCCCGGCCCAGCCGCGCCTGGAGTTCTACGTCGGCTCCCGTCCCCATCCCGTTCCTTTCGAGCGCACCGACGCCGACGAACTCGTCGGTGTCCTCGACCACGACGGGTTCCCCGGATTCACCGTCCGCCCCGACCGCACCCTCACCGTGAGACTCCGCCTCGCCGTCACCTCCGCGGCCGTGCCCAACGACGTCGTGGCGAACGCGGCGGTCGTGCAGCGGAAGGGCGACGACGGTGAGTGGGTGGGGGAGTCGAACGACTACCGGTTCCGGATCGTCGACAGCGGTAGCGCCAGCGACAGCAACAGCGACGGAGGCGGTAGTCGAGAGGGAGACCGCGAGCCAGACCGCAAGACGGACCGCGAGCCCGACCGCGAGCCAGACCAACCCGGCATCCGCAAGGGAGACCGCAAGGAAGACCAGCCGAGCATCCGCAAGGGAGACCGCAAGCGTGAGGAAGCCGGCGGCCACGACCGCAAGGAGGGCGGGGGCACCCCCCGGAAGGAGGGCGGCGGCACCGACCGGAATCAAGGCACCGGAAACCAAACCGGAAACGAAACCGGCACCGACACCAACGCCCCCGAGC
>NZ_VJZC01001108.1 GCF_009377185.1 Streptomyces spongiae | reverse complement strand
CCAGAGCGACGGCCCCACCCGCCCGCCACACGAAGTCCCCGGCGTGCGCGGTGACGACGAGGGTGGAGCGTGGCGGGTGCGGATTGTCGGGCGCTGCGCCGTACGACATTGCTGGGTTCCTCCTTCAACCAGGGGTGCGCCCCATGCTTTTAGGGGCGCGGGGAACTGCGCGACCAGCCACGACGGCCTTGCAGCCGCCCACCGACAGAACCCGGCAGACGAGACGAACCCGGCCACCCCGGAGGGAGTCAGTCCCGATACGCCTCGATCACGCTCCCGAGATGGGCGCGGACGGCCGCCTCGGCCGCCTGCGGGTCGCGGGCGATGATCGCCTCGATCACGGCCAGATGCTCACTCAGGGACCGCTGCGGCCTCCCCGGCCTGAGCGCGAGCTGGAACCGATGCTTCACCAACTGCGCGTTGAGCCGCTCCAGCAACCCCTCGGCCACCTGCTGACCGGAGAACTCCTGGATCCTGCTGTGCAGTTCGTTGTTCAGCTCGGAGTACGTCACCGGCTCACCGTCGGCGACGGCCTTGGACATCGCCTCGCCCAGCTCGGTCAGCTGCGCGAGCTGCTCCTCACTGGCCTCCACGGCCGCCTTGGCCGCGCAGAGCCCTTCCAGGACCATGCGGCACTCGGTGATGGCGACCGCCTCCTCGACGGTCACCACCCGCACGCGTGAGCCGCGGTTGGGGATCCGCTCGACCAGCCCCTCGGACGCCAGATCGATCAGTGCCGCGCGCACACTGGCCCGCGTCACGCCGAACTGTTCGGCGAGTTCGTTCTCCACCAGCCGCTGGGCCGGTGCCATCTCGCCGCGCAGGATCGCCTGCCGCAGCTTCGCGAGCGCGAGCTGTTTGGCCTGCTCTCCGGTGCCCGGACGGGCTTCCTTGGCCATGTGCCCTCCCTGAGTGAGTGCCTGTCGAACGTAAATCTAGGCCAACAGGATTGTCAACAATTTTGCCGACATATTTCACTCAGGTACGCGACAGACAGCCCGGCTCAGCCGCGCGTCGCCAGGATGCTGACCGCGTTCGCGGCGACGATCGCGCCGATACCCGCCCACTC
>NZ_VJZC01001107.1 GCF_009377185.1 Streptomyces spongiae | reverse complement strand
GGTGGGTGGGTTGGCTGCGGGTTGGGTGTGGCTGGTCGCGCAGTTCCCCGCGCCCCTAAGGAGCCGCGCAGTTCTCCGCGCCCCTTTCGGGGCTCGGGCCCGCACTTTCCGGGCGCGACGCTCGCCGAGCTACTTCACCGGCAAGTGGTACGCCACCCGGTACCGATCCGCCGGTACCACCACGTCCGCCGTCTCCACCGGGCGCCCGGACGCGTAGTACGTGCGCTGGATGACGAGGACGGCGTGTCCGGGAACACCACCGAGGGCGAGGAGTTCCTCCGCGAGGCCGGGCCGCGCGCCGACCTCCTCCGTGACGTTGTCCACGATCACATCGATGGCCGCCATGCGCTCGACGACGCCCATCCCGCCGAGCGGCCCCTCCTCGGGCAGCATCACGGGCGTACGACCGGTCACGGCGAGCGGCTCCCACGACGTGGAGAGCATCATCGTCTCCCCCGCCTCCCGGAACACGTACTTCGTGCACATCACCCGGTCCCCGGGCTGGATGCTCAGCCGCTCGGCGACGGCCCCACTCGCCTCGGCCTGCTCGCTCTTCGACTCCCACGTACCGCGCGCGGCGGCGTCGGCCTGCTCCTGCCGGAAGGGGGTGGCCCCGCTGGAGGGCCGGAACCCGGAACGGGAGACCCGCCGGGGCACGGGCCGCTCCCGCACATACGTCCCCGAACCGGAGCGGCCCTCGACCAGCCCCTCGGCCATCAGCACCTTGCGCGCCTCCAGCGCCACCGTGTCCGAGACCCCGTACTCCTCGCGGATGCGGGCCTGCGAGGGAAGCCGGGTGTGAGGCGGAAGTGAACCGTCGGCGATCTTCTTGCGGAGATCACCCGCGACGCGCAGATACGCCGGCTGCTCACCGAAAGTCACTGGCCGCTCCCATCAGGTTGTACAGACAGCTACAGCCTGGCAACCGTGGGTTCAGCCGTGCAAGCGAAGGCCCGAGAATCACTCGATGTGATGACCCGGGTGACGGAAGGGCCTTACGCAGGCACTTTCTCCCGCCACGCCCGTCCTCACACCTCCTTGGCGGAGTCGGTCCCTCCGTCGGTCCCTCCGCC
>NZ_VJZC01001106.1 GCF_009377185.1 Streptomyces spongiae | reverse complement strand
GTGCGGGGTGCGGTTGTGGGGCTGTGGATAACTCGTCCCGCCTTCGGGATACTTTGGTAAAGTAACTATTGACGCGTTCTTGACGCTTCCTTTGCCGTACTTTCCGCACCAGCCGAACTGGTCGAACTGGAGGACGAGCCCATCGGACACGCAGACACCCTCATCGCCATGGGTGGTGCTTTCCTCGCCGCCGCTGTTCTCGCACGCCTCGGCGGGCGCATAGGACTGCCCACCATTCCCCTCTTCATCCTGGCCGGAATCCTGCTCGGCCCGCACACGCCCGGCGTCGTGCTCGTCTCGGACCCGCACGACATGGAGATGCTCTCCGCGCTCGGTCTGGTGCTGCTGCTCTTCTACCTGGGCCTGGAGTTCCATCTGGACGACCTCAAGGCGGGCGGCCGGCGCATGGCACTCGCCGGCGGCACGTATCTCGCGCTGAACGTGGGCGCGGGGCTGGGCTTCGGGTTCGCCCTCGGGTGGGGCACCTCCGAGGCGCTGGTCCTCGCCGGGGTGCTCGGGATCTCGTCGTCCGCGATCGTCACCAAGGTGCTGGTGGACACGGGGCGGCTCGGCAACCCGGAGACGAAGCCGATACTCGGGATCATCGTGGTCGAGGACATCTTCCTCGCCCTGTATCTCGCCGCGTTGCAGCCGATCCTGTCCGGGGCGGACTCGCTTGCGTCGGCGGTGCTGGACGCGGGCAAGGCGTTCGGGTTCCTGCTGCTCCTCGCGCTGGTGGCACGGTTCGGGACGCGTGTGATCGGGCGTCTGTTCTCCACGCGGGACGACGAGTTGCTGGTGATCTCCTTCCTCGGGGCGGCGGTGTTCGTGGCCGGGGTGTCGGAGTGGTTCGGGGTGGCGGACGCGATCGGGGCGTTCATGGTGGGTCTGATGCTGGGGAGTACGGCGTCGGGGGCGCGGATACGCAAGCTCGTGCATCCGCTGCGGGACGCCTTCGGGGCGATCTTCTTCTTCGCGTTCGGTCTGTCGATCGATCCCGGTGATCTTCCGACGGTGTTGTGGCCGGTCCTGGCTGCGGTGGCGCTGACGTTGGCGATGAATGTGCTGGCGGG
>NZ_VJZC01001105.1 GCF_009377185.1 Streptomyces spongiae | reverse complement strand
AGCTCACCGAGTACCTGACGGAACTGTCGGGCGAGGCGGCCTCGTACATGCGGCCGAACTTCTTCGTCAACACCCCCGACATCCTGCACGCCTACCTCCAGCAGGGCGGCCGCCCCGCCTTCGAGGTACGCGCGGTCCTGGCCGCCACGATGTCCCCGACCTGGGGTGTCTACAGCGGCTACGAACTGTGCGAGAACACCCCCCTGAAGGACAGCAGCGAGGAATACCTCGACTCCGAGAAGTACCAACTCAAGCCCCGCGACTGGGAAACCGCCGAACGCGAGGGACGATCCATCGCCCCGCTCATCACGTCCCTGAACCTCATCAGGCGACGCCATCCCGCACTGCGACAGCTGCGGGACCTGCACTTCCACCACACCGACAACGACGCGCTGATCGCGTTCAGCAAGCGCACCGGGTCGGACACGGTTCTGGTGGTCGCCAACCTCGACCCCCACCACACCCAGGAGGCCACGGTCTCGTTGGACATGCCGCAACTCGGCCTGGACCGGCATGAGTCCGTGCCGGTGCGCGACGAACTCACCGGCGAGGTCTACCACTGGGGCAGTACCAACTACGTGCGCCTCGAACCCGGACGGGCACCCGCACACATCTTCCACGTGCAGAGGTCGTCGTCGGCACAGAGCGGAGGTTCAGGAACTCCATGACCGTGAACAAGCCCGTCCCTGACACCTTCGAGGACACTCCTGCCAAGGACCGGGACCCGGATTGGTTCAAACGCGCCGTCTTCTACGAGGTCCTCGTCCGCTCCTTCCAGGACAGCAACGGCGACGGCACCGGCGACCTCAAAGGGCTGACCGCCAAACTCGACTATCTGCAATGGCTGGGCGTCGACTGCCTCTGGCTGCCCCCCTTCTTCAAATCCCCCCTCCGCGACGGCGGATACGACGTCTCCGACTACACCGCCGTCCTCCCAGAATTCGGCAACCTCGCCGACTTCGTCGAATTCGTCGACGCCGCCCACCAACGCGGCATGCGCGTCATCATCGACTTCGTCATGAACCACACCAGCGACCAGCACCCGTGGTTCCAGGAATCCCGCAACGACCCCGA
>NZ_VJZC01001104.1 GCF_009377185.1 Streptomyces spongiae | reverse complement strand
GTGACATACCCGTCCGGCTGGACGCCGCGCTGCACCGGCGGCTGCGCGCACTCGCCACCGAGACCGGGACGACGGTGTTCATGGTCGTGCAGGCGGGGCTCGCCGCCCTGCTCACCCGGCTGGGCGCGGGCACCGACATCCCGCTCGGCACGCCCGTCGCGGGCCGCGCCGACGAGGTGCTCGACGACCTGGTGGGCTGCTTCGTCAACACCCTCGTCCTGCGCACCGACACCTCGGGCGACCCGACGTTTCGCGACCTGCTCGACCGGGTCCGGGAGACCGACCTGGCGGCCTACGCCCACCAGGAGCTGCCGTTCGAGCATCTGGTGGAGGCCCTCAACCCGCCCCGCTCCACAGCCCGGCACCCGCTCTTCCAGGTGATGCTGGCCTTCCGCCCGACCACCGGACCCCACCTCGACCTGCCCGGCCTGCGCGCCCGCGTGCTGCCGGTGGAGACCGGCGCCACCAAGATCGACCTGACCTTCAACCTGGGCGAGTGCCGTGCCGCCGACGGGTCACCGGACGGCATCGAGGGCATCCTGCAGTACAGCGCCGACCTCTTCGACCGCCCCACGGCCGAGGCGCTGGCCGCCCGGCTGGAGCGGCTGCTGCGGGCCGCCGCCGACGACCCCGGGCAGACCGTCGGCACGCTCGACATCCTCCCGCCGGACGAACGCCACCGCCTGCTGGTCGAGTTCAACGACACGGCACGGGACGTCCCCGACACCACCTTCCCCCGGATGTTCGAGGAGGGCGCCGCCCGTACCCCGGACGCCGTGGCGGTGACGGACGCGTCGACGAGCCTCACCTACCGCCAACTCGACGCGGACGCGGACCGGTTGGCGCGCGTGCTGAGCGCCCACGGCGCGGGCCCGGGTCGTGTCGTCGCGTTCTGCCTGCCCCGGTCCGTGGAGATCGCGGTCGCCGTCCTGGCCGTCCTCAAGGCGGGGGCCGCCTACCTCCCGCTCGACCCGGACCACCCGGCCGAACGCACGGCGCACCTGCTGTCCGACGCGGCGCCTGTCTGCCTGATCGCGCAGGACCGGCTCCCCTTTGCCGTCGACTGCCCCGTCGTACGCCC
>NZ_VJZC01001103.1 GCF_009377185.1 Streptomyces spongiae | reverse complement strand
GGGCCGAACAGCAGGACTTTCGTAGCCGGGTGCGCGGGGCGCTGCTCGGGGTGGCTCTCGGGGACGCGCTGGGCGCGCCGATCGAGGGGCTGACCCTGGAGGAGATCCGCGCGACGCACGGCCCGGAGGGGATCGTCGACCTGGCGCCCGCGTACGGCAAGCGCGGCGCGGTCACCGATCTCACGCAGCTCACCCTCTTCACCGTGGACGGGCTGATACGGGCCCAGGTGCGCCGGGACACGGGTGCCTGGCATCCGCCGACGGACCTGCACCGGGCGTACCTCAGATGGTTCGCGACGCAACGGGACTGGGGGCCCGACGAGAGACGCAAGGACGACGGGTGGCTGGCCCGCGAGGAGTGGCTGTACGCCCGTCGCGACCCCTCCCGCGCCTGTCTGCTCGGCTTCGGCGACGAGACCATGGGCACGCTGGACGCGCCCAAGAACCCCGGCGAGCCCGGGCCCGAGGCCGCTGCCCGTTCCGCGCCCTTCGGGCTTCTCGTCGGCTGGGAGTCGCAGCTGGTGGTGCAGCTCTCCGTGGAGTGCGCGGCGCAGACGCACGGGCATCCTCGGGCGTATCTCTCGGCGGGGGCGTACGCCTCGATCGTGCACGCGATGGCGCGTGGGGACACGCTCGACGCGGGTGTCCAGCAGGCGCTGGTGCTCCTTGCCGCACGGCCCGGCCATGAGCCGGTCACCGCCGCCCTCCAGCAGGCCCTCGGTGCCGTACGGCAGGGCATGCCGTCGCCGACGCGGGTCGAGGAGCTCGCCGGGGACGGTACGGCGGACGGGGCGCTCGCGGTGGCCGTGTACTGCGCGCTGGTGGGGGAGGACATACGGCACGGGCTGTGTCTCGCGGTGAACCACGGTGGGCCCTCCCGGGCGGCGGGGGCGCTCACGGGTGGCCTGCTGGGTGCCCTCCACGGCGAGACGGCCCTCCCGCCGGCCTGGCTGGCCGAGCTGGAGGGCCGGCCCACGATCCTCGTCGTGGCGGACGACTTCGCGATGGAGATGACCCAGGGGCCGGCACTCCATGGTCCCGCCGGTTCGTCGCCGGGCTGGCTGGCCCGGTATCCGCGGGCCTGAGA
>NZ_VJZC01001102.1 GCF_009377185.1 Streptomyces spongiae | reverse complement strand
GGGTGCGGATGATGCGGGCCATCTCGTGGAAGGAGGTCATCGTCTGGGCCGCGACGATGTAGCGGCCCTTGGCGTCGGGGTTCTCCGCCGCCGCGATGTGTGCGTCGGCGACGTCGCGTACGTCGGCCGTGGTGAAGCTGAAGTCCGGTGCCCCGTAGAAGAAGTAGCCCTTGAACAGTTCCTCCAGCAGGAAGAGGCTGCCGGATTCCGAGGCCGGGGTGAGTGAAGGGCCCAGGATCAGGCCGGGGTTGACGGACACCATGTGCCAGCGGTCCTGCTCCGCCTCCGCCGCCCACGCGGCGCGCTCCGCGAGTGTCTTGGCGTAGTGGTAGGGGTTGTTCTCCTCCGTGCTGGTGGTGTTGAAGTACGTCTCGGACAGCACCTGGTCGTCCATGTCCAGCACGTCCGCGTAGTCGCCGAAGATCGCGCCGACGGTGGATGTGAGGACGAGTCGCTCGACCGTCGGTGTCCTCTCCACGGTCGCCAGTACGTTACGGGTGCCGAGGAGGGCCGGGTCGACCATGTCCCTGCGGCCGTCCTTGATCTTCTCCGGCATGAAGAACGGCGACGCCACGTGGAACACCACCGTGCAGTTGCGCATCGCCTCGTCGAAGGAGCCGTCCGCGAGCAGGTCCGCCTCGAACAGGGTGAGTCGGCCGGGGAACTCCTGCTGCATGTCCCGTAGGGGTTGCACCTTCGCGGTGTTCGCGGTGGAGCGCACTGTGGTGTGCACGCGGTAGCCGCGCTTCAGGAGCCGTCGGACTAGGTGACTGCCGACGAAGCCGCTGCCGCCGGTCACGACGACGGGTATCTCCGTGTCTCTGGGCACGCTCTCAACTCCTGGGCAGTGGCGGGTGGTTGGTCGAAGGGTGCCATGGTGGATGCCGCGACGTCAGGGCCGACCGGGGGTTCCTCGCCCCCGCCGCCCCTACCCGTCCCATCCCCAGGGGCGCTGCCCCTTCGACCCCGCCGTTTTCGGGGGCCGGCCCCCGGACCCCCGCTCCTCAAACGCCGGAGGGGCTGAATTGGTGCGGGGCGGCGCTGGATGGTGCGGGGCAGCGCCGCATCTTCTCCGGCGGGGGCCAGGGC
>NZ_VJZC01001101.1 GCF_009377185.1 Streptomyces spongiae | reverse complement strand
GTCCCCACCGTCCTCGGTCGCCCCCACCAGCCCCCACGCCTCGTCCCGCGGCGCCTCCGAGCCAGGGAAGTCCGGGTCCGCCAACAACACCGGCAGATCCATGGACCACAGGTCCACGTCCAACCCCAGCCGATCGAGCCGCCCCGCCAGGTGATGCTGGAGCTCGGACTCCGCCGGGCTGCCGGTCACACTCGGTATCGCGATCAGCTCCAGCAGCGTCCGGGCGATGGCCGCCTCGTCGACCGCCGCGAGGGCCGCGGCCTCCTGGGCACTCAACTCACTGGGCGTCATGGGTGGTTGCTCCTGGTGTCTCGATGACTGGCGAGGTGTTCCAGTTGGATGACCATGTGATGATGACCGGGAACAGTTGGGTGCGGGTAGGGGACCGGGACCACACGGGGGTTTGCGATGACCAGCCGACTGCTGATGCCGCGCCGAACGGCGAACGCCGGGCGGCACGCACGTCCCGAACACACCGAGGCGGTGGAGGGCTCCACGTGCCCCACCCGAATCCTGGACTGGCGGCACCCCCGCATCACCAGCCTCACCTCACGCGTCGAGGAGACGCGACCGGCCTCCCCCCTCGACGCCCTGCGCACCGCTCACGGGATCATCGCCCGTGAGATCCGCCCGGTGTACTCGGTCGACGACCGCCGCCGCGCCTCACGCACCCTGGCCCTGGGCCGGGGCTCGTGCAGTCAGCGGATGGCCGTGCTGGAGGCGGTCGCCCGGGCGTCGGGGGTGCCGACGCGCGTCCGGGGCCTGCTCGTCGACGGGAGCTTCTGGTATCCGAGGTTCCCGCGCCTGAAGCCACTGGTCCCGGAGCAGGTGCTGCTGGCGTGGCCGGAGTTCCATGTCGGCGGGACATGGGTGCCGGTGGGTGAGCTGTTCACCGACCTGCACACGGACACGGGGGACGGCTTCGCCAACAAGGGCGGCGAGACCCTGTTCGACGCCGTGGCCCGTACGGGCCTGCGCTGGGACGCCCCCGTGAGCTGCACCGCCCAGGACGACACCTGCGACCTCTCCGCCCAGGTCCGCGTCGACCTGGGCCACTTCACCTCCCGCGACGCCCTGTTCACCCACCACGGCCCCACCCTCTGC
>NZ_VJZC01000011.1 GCF_009377185.1 Streptomyces spongiae | reverse complement strand
CTTGTCCCCCTGAGCCCCCGGCACTCCGACCGCTCCTCCCGATCCCCTCCCCGATCACCCTGAACACGTCAATCGCCCAAGGACGACGATGCCCTCACGGACAGGTGCCCGGCGCCGTCTCGGCTCCATACGTCTCTCGCTGATCCTCCTCGCCCTCATCCCCAGCGTCACCCTCGCCGCCATGTGGAGCGTGACGACGATCCAGATGTTCTCCGAGGGGCTGCGGCTGCGCGAGCAGACCGGGCTGAGCAAGTCGACCGGCGCCATGGGCACCGACGCGACCCTCGCCCTGCAGGGAGAGCGCCGGCTCTCGGCCGCGTGGCTGGCGAACCCCCGCGGTGACCGGTCCGCCCTCGACGCGCAGCGGAAGGCGACGGACGCGGCGATCCAGAAACTGGTCCGCCAGACGGACGCGATTCACGACGCCCCCTCCCGCATCAGCGACCGGCTGGACTCCGTCATCGGTGCGGCGGCCAGCCTGGAGTACTACCGGGACCAGGTGGACAACCCCGTCGACATCACCCCGCAGCAGACACTGGACCAGTTCACCTCGATCATCGAGACCCAGATCACCGCCTTCCACGAGCTCTCCCAGGTCGACGACGGCGACCTCACCTCCCAGGCCGACCCCCTCGTCGCGCTGGAACAGGCCGGGGAGATGGTCTCCCAGGAGGACGCGCTGCTCACCCTCGCGTGGCCGTCCGGGTCCCTGGACGACGAGGAACGCATCAAGTTCTCGGAACTGGTCAGCGCCCGGCGGTGGCTGCTCGAGGACCAGATCGTTCCCTCCCTGACCGGCGACCTGAAGACCCAGACCGAGGAGATCCTCCAGAGCTCGCAGTGGCAGGCGCAGGAGTCCATGGAGGACCAGGTCCTCACGGCCCGGGCGACGGGCAGCGCCGACCAGCGCAGGACGATCCTGCCCGACGACATGCAGAAGCGGTGGACCGGCGGGTTCGACACCCTCTCGGTCGAGTACACCAAGCTGATCCAGCACCAGACCCGCGCCCTGCTCGACCGCAGCGGTGACGAGGCGACCGCGCTCCTCATCAAGGCCGCCGTCCTGAGCACCGGCGGACTCGTCGCCATGCTGGTGTGCGCCCTGATGTCCTGGCGCATCACCCGCTCCCTGTCCCAGCGCCTGCGCGGCCTGCGGGAGGCCACGCTCAGCCTGGCGGAGGAACGTCTGCCCGACGTGGTCGAGCGCCTCGACCGCGGTGAGAAGATCGACGTGGAGTCCGCCACCCCGCCGCTCGACTACGGCCGGGACGAACTCGGCCAGGTCGCCCAGGCGTTCAACACCGCCCAGCGCACCGCCGTGCACACCGCGGTGGAACTCGCCGACACCCGGCGCGGCTTCCAGAAGGTCATCCTGGGCATCGCCCGGCAGAGCCAGAACCTGGTCAACCTCCAGCTCAGCAAGCTCGACAAGCTGGAACGCGAGCACCAGGACCCGCGCATCCTCCAGGGCCTGTACGAACTCGACTCCACCGCCAGCCAGTTGCGCCGCTACGAGGAGAACCTCGTCATCATCAGCGGCGAGCGCCCCGGCCGTACCTGGACCCGCCCGGTCGCGCTGATCGACATCCTGCGCAGCTCCGTCGGCGAGGTCGCCCAGTACCAGCGCGTGGAGGTGCACACCGAGGAGGAGGTGTCGGTCGCCCCGCCCGCCGTCGCGGACGTCATCCACCTGCTGGCCGAGCTCATCGACAACGCGACCGCCTACTCGCCCGCCCCCAGCCCGGTGCACGTGCGGGCCGCGATGGTGGCCAAGGGCCTGGCCGTGGAGATCGAGGACCGCGGCCTCGGCATGTCGGAGGAGGACTACGCCGCGTTCAACGCACAGTTGGCGGACGCCCCGCAGTTCGACGTGGTCGCGCTGGCCGACGACCTCCGGCTCGGCATGTTCGTGATCGCCCGGCTCGCCACACGGCACGGCATCGCCGTCACGCTGCGCTCCTCGCCGTACGGCGGCACCACGGCGATCGTGCTGATCCCGCGCGACATCGTGGTGAGTGAGCCCGCCGACGAGCCCGTCACGGGCACCGAGGACTCCGCGACCGCGGAGGCCCAGCCCACCGGCCCGGTGAAGGCGCTGGTGAAGGTCGTGGACGAACCGCCCTCCGCGGACACCCCCGACGACGGCGAACGGACGGACGAGGGCGAACGGAGTCACGAGCGCGCGGGCGAGCCGCAGCCGGCCGCGGCCCACGCGGGGACGAACGGCGCCACCCCGGCCGCGGCCACCGCACGGCCCACCCCCCGCACACCCACTTCCGGACCCGGCAAACCCCGGCGCGACGGCCTCACCCCGCTGCCCCGCCGCGTACCCCAGACCAGCCTTGCCGCCGAGCTGCGCGAGGACACCCCATCCGACCAGGACGACGACTCCTTCGACTTCGACGACTTCACCGCGGAGCGCGCGGCCTCCTCACTGGCCGGCTTCCAACGCGGCACCCTCCAGGCCCGTGACGACGGTGCGGAGACCGAGTACGACCAGAAGGAAGAGACCGCGTCCGAGGACCCCGACGAGAAGGTCTCCGCCTCAGGGCCCATCGCCTCCACCTCGCCCGCCGACCGCTGATGAAGGACACAGAAATGACACGCCCCATCCCCGCCACGCACAGCCAGCTCGACCAGCTGCTCACCGGACTGGTGGAACGGGTCGCCGAGGTGAACCATGCTGTCGTGCTCTCCGAGGACGGACTGGTCGTCAGCAAGTCCACGGCGTTCGTACGCGACGACGCCGAGCGGCTCGCGGCCACCGCGTCCGGTCTGATGAGCCTCAGCAAGGGCGTCAGCATGGACTTCCGGGGCGGACCGGTGCGCCAGTTGCTGATCGAGATGGGCAACTCCTATCTGATCCTCACCAACGCCGGCCCCGGCGCCAGCCTCGCGGTGCTGACCAATCAGGGCGCGGACGTCGGCGTGGTGGCGTACCAGATGAACATGCTGGTGAAGAAGATCGGCGAGCACCTCAGTGCCGCTCCGCGGGCCGGCGTCGTCGTCGCGGCGGACAGCGGCGAGTGAGGTGAACGGAGGCGATACGGCCGGCCGTCTGGTCCGGCCGTTCACCCTGACCGGCGGCCGGACCCAGCCGGACCGAGGCGACTTCACCCTCATCACGATGGTGATCGCCGCGCCCCCGCCGCCCGACGGCGGGCCCCGGCTGCAGCCCGAGCACACACGGATCCTGCGGCTGTGCGCGGAGCCGATCGTGGTGGCGGAGCTCGCCACCCGACTCGACCTCCCGGTGAGCGTCGTCAGCATCATGCTCTGCGACCTGCTGCAGGCGGAACGGATCGTCGTCCAGCCGCCGCGTCCCGTCTCGCGCACCATGGACCTGGAACTGCTGCAGAAAGTGAGGGAAGGCCTTGACCGGCTCTGACGCCACCGTCCAGAAGGTCTCGGCACCCGACACGGTCAAGATCCTGATCGCCGGGGGCTTCGGCGTCGGCAAGACGACCATGGTCGGATCGGTCAGTGAGATCGTCCCGTTGCGCACCGAGGAACCCCTGACAGCGGCGGGCCTCGGCATCGACGACCTCAACGGCATCGAGGAGAAGAAGGCCACCACGGTGGCCCTGGACTTCGGCCGTATCACCATCAGCCAGGACCTCGTGCTGTACCTGTTCGGTACGCCCGGTCAGCAGCGGTTCTGGTTCATGTGGAACGACCTCGCCATCGGAGCCCTCGGCGCGGTGGTCCTCGTCGACGTGCGCCGACCGGAGTCCAGCTTCGCCGCGATCGACTTCTTCGAGCGCCGCAAGATCCCGTTCGTCATCGGCGTCAACGGCTTCTACGGCGAGCATCCGTACACGCCCGAGGAGATCCGGGAGTCCCTCGCGCTGCCCGAGGACGCCCAGGTGCTGCTCTGCGACGCACGCGAGCGCGCATCGTCCCGGGACGTGCTGATCGCCCTGATCGACGAGCTCATCGCCACCACGACCCGGACGGGCGGGCGCCCCGCCCCTACGGTGTGACGATGAGCCCGGCGACGTGCTCGGTGATCATGTCCAACATGTCCGCCACCGACGTCTCGTCGCCGAGCACGAGGAAGTTCAGGGTCAGCCCGTCCGTCATCGCGGCCAGATAGCGCGCCAGCACGGCGACGGGGACGCCGAGCTCGAACCCCATGTCCTTCCGCAGCTGCTCGATGAGCTCGGCGTAGGTGTCGTGGTACAGCTCGTACTGCCGGCGGGCGAGATGCTCGAACCCCGGCTCGCGCAGGGCGTACTGCGTCAGCTCGTACGTCAGCATGTGCTCGCCGGGACGGGCCACCACGTGGTCCCAGTACGCCTGGAACCCCGCCCGGACGGTCTCCTGGAGCGTGGCCCTGGGCCTGATCGCCTCCTTCACCACCGTGATGTAGTGGTCGGTGATGGTCGTGATCACCGACTCGATCAGGGCCTGCTTGGAGTCGAAGCAGTAGTGGAAGACGCTCAAGGACACGTCCGCCTCGGCGGCGATGGACCGGGTCGTCGTTCTCGCCACGCCGTCCCGGGTCATCGCCCTGATCGCCGCCTCGGTCAGCTGCCGGCGCCGCTGAGCCGACGGCATCCGTGCCATGTGCGTGTCCTTCGTCCTTCGTCCTGGGAGCGCCGTCAGCCGCTGTACACGCCCACCTCGCCCAGCGAGTAGCCCCAGTCGGTGCCGCGGTCCAGCCCGTGGACCCGTACGTACCGGGCCGGTGTACCGCTGAACTTGGCCGTGTCCAGGCCGCCGTCACCGGAGGTCGTGGACCAGGCCGTCTTCCACGTCGAGCCGTCGGTGGAGAGCTCCACACGGTACGCCTTCCCGTACGCCCTCTCCCAGTCGAGCGTGACACGCCTGACGGTCTGGGTGGACCCGAGGTCGATCCGCAGCCACTGGTCGTCGCTCCAGTCGCTGGCCCAGCGGGTGCCGGTGTCGCCGTCCACGGCCCGGCCGGGCGCGTAGCTGGTGAACGGGTTGGACTCCGACGAACTGGCCGTCGCGGACGCGCCCTTGGCGAGGTTGACCCCGGCCTTGTGGCTCTCGGACGCGCCCCAGGTGTCGAGGTAGGACTCGGCGCCCCGGAACAGGTCGTTCACGACGTCCTGTCCGCCGACGAGACGGATGTCCTCGATCCAGTCCGGTACGAGGCCGTAGTGGGCGGCGCCGTCGGTGTTGAGGTTCCAAGTCCGCTGGCCCGTGGTCTGCTTGTCGATGACGGAGCCGCCGTCGACGCTGGTGAAGGGGTACTTCACGGGGTTCGAGGTGTCCGCGCCGCGGGGCGCGGGCCAGCCGCCGACGCCGTTCATGTCGGTGCCGTAGCCGTAGCCCACGTTGTACTTGTCGCGCAGCGCGTTGGTGCGCTTCGCCTCGGTGCTGAACTCCTCGGAGCCGTGCATGTACTGGGCGACGAAGCCGCCGAGGGAGTAGACCCGCTCGGTCCAGTTCAGGTCCATCCAGCTGTGCGAGGACAGGACACCCGGGTACTGCTCGGCCTCGAAGATGTCGAGCACCCGGCCGGTGGCCTTGACGCTCATGTGGTCGATCTCCAGCATCATGTTGCGTTTCATCATGCCGCGCACCGCGTACTCACCGAGATCGGTGAGCCCCCGGACGTTGCACTGTGCGTCCTCGTCGTACTCCGGGACCTCGGTGCCCGCCGGCAGGTCCTCCTCGGCCTCGGACGCCGCGCCGCCGATGGGGTTGTCGTGCTGCGGGCCGGTGCACTTCTCCGTCTTCCAGAAGGTGCCCGTCGACAGGAACTGCCCGACGTTGATGGCCGTCCCGAGTCCGCCCTCGTCGAAACGGACCCCGCACAGGGCGTTGTCGAACTTGTGGCACAGGAACATGCTGCGCACACCGAGGTCGTACAGCTCGTCCAGCCCCTTGTCGATGTCCTCCTTGTCGCACTGGGCGATGTCCAGGACCTGCTTGCAGCCGAACGGCTCGGAGGTCTCCACGCCCAGGATGACGGCGAGCTTGCCCTGCTTGATGACCTCGCGGGCCTGCGCGCTGTCGGTGACGATCCGGAACCAGCCCTTGCCCGTGCCGCCGTACATCTTGTCGATGTAGTCCTGCATGTCGTACGTCAGCTCGGCCTGGAGCCGGATGGACGTCATCTCGTCGCAGCTGCGGTCCTTGAAGGGGTAGACCGAGCAGATCACGCCGTTGGTGACGAGGTCGTTGACGAGCACACGCTGTCCGCCGCGCCAGGCGCGCTCGATCCAGGCGTAGTAGTTCTGCTGGTGGGTCATCGAGTCGTACGCCGGCCAGTCCTTGAACGTCGGCCAGCCGACCGGGTCGTGCTTGCCGTCGCCGCCGTTGGTGATGTAGTCGAAGATCGCGAGTGAGCCGTCGGGGTAGTGCTCGGGACAGTCCTTGAGCGCGTCCGCGACGCCCGCTTCGGAGAACGGCTTGCCGCAGATGAGCCGGCCGCCGAACGCCTCGTTGGCCATGATGTGGTTGTGCGCGTCGACGAACCCGCGTACCTCGCCCGCGGAGTTCGTGCCCTTGAAGGGCTCGCCGGTGACGTTGATCTGCGAGTCCGGCGAGGGCCGTGCGCTCGGCGTCCACCAGTCGGTGCCGGCCGCCGAACTCGGTGTCGGGCCCAGCGTCATGGACAGCACGACGAGGAGCAGGGACAGCAGGGCGAGGTGCCGTTTGCGGTGCGGGCTCCTGGGGTGCGGTCGGCGAACCACGGTCATTGGTCACGTCCTCGGTCGGCGGGTGGTGCGTGGTGCGATGGCTCGTGGTGCGGTGGTGAGCCGGACCGTCCGAAATGGCCGGTACCATCCCGCGACGTCGTTGTCATGACTCGCACAAGCGATGTGACGAGAATCGCTACTGGCGGGTACTGAGTCAAGAGTCCGGGACGCTTGACCTGATAGCGCTGACGCTTGACTTGATAGCGCTCCGGTCGCCGGAAAACGACGTGCGCGACTCGCTTCGCGGACGCTACGGTCCCCGGCATGACCGACCTCGACGATGACGGCTACTTCGGAGAAGGCATCGCGGCGACGTACGACGAGTCGTGCGCGGACATGTTCCGGCCCGAGGCGGTGGAACCGGCGGTGGACCTGCTCGCCGGGCTCGCCGGCGACGGAAGGGCACTCGAACTGGGCATCGGCACCGGCCGGATCGCGCTGCCGCTGAGTCACCGCGGGGTTCCGGTGCACGGCATCGACATGTCCCGGGCGATGGTGTCCCGGCTGCGGGCCAAGCCGGACGGTGACGCGATCGACGTCACGATCGGCGACTTCGCCACGACACGCGTGCCGGGCACGTTCGCGGTCGCGTATCTCGTCTTCAACACGATCAACAACCTGACGACCCAGGACGCCCAGGTGGACTGCTTCCTCAACGCGGCCGCCCACCTCCGGCCCGGCGGCTGCTTCGTCGTCGAGGTGGGCGTGCCGGACCTGCGCAGGCTGCCGCCCGGGCAGAACGCCGTGCCGTTCACGATCAGCCCCACCCGCCTGGGATTCGACACGTACGACGTAGCCACTCAGGCGATGAGCTCCCACCACATCACGATCGTCGACGGGCGACCCTCGTACTGGTCCCTCCCGTTCCGGTACGTCTGGCCCGCGGAACTGGACCTGATGGCGCGACTCGCCGGGATGCGGCTGCGCGACCGGTGGGAGGGGTGGCGGCGCGAGCCGTTCACCGGCGAGAGCCGCCGGCACGTCTCGGTCTGGGAGAAGCCCGCCGAGTAGGGGAACCCTGTGGGGTGAACCCCCGTGCGCAGAGGCCAGTTGGCCGGATGTCAGTAATGCACGGGGCGGGCGAGGCTCGTTCCCATGACGACGATCAAGCGAAACGCGGCCCTGTTCGCCGCCTCCGCGGCGGTCCTGAGCCTCGCCGTACCCCTCACCACCGCGACCGCCTCGACGGCCACTGCTCCCGAGCCACCGCCCCTCGACTGGACGAAGTGCGAGGGGACGGGGCTCGACCCCCGGCAGGAGTGCGCGACCGTCGAGGTGCCGATGGACTACTCCGACCCGCAGGGCAGGAAGATCACCGTCGCGTTCTCCCGCATCCCCGCCGAGAACCCTCGGGCGCGCCGCGGCGCGCTGTTCATGATCCCCGGCGGACCCGGCGGCGGCAGCCTCGGCCACCCCTCGGGCGAGGGGCAGAAGCTGCCGCAGAAGGTGCGGGACGCCTACGACCTGATCGGGTTCGACCCCCGGGGATACGGCCGCTCCACCCCCGTCAGCTGCGACCTGGAACGGGACGACCTCGACCGGACGAAACTCTTCCCCTGGCCGGCCCCCGACGGCTCCGTCACGGAGAACATGGCCACCGCCCGGCGGATGTCGGACGCCTGCGCGCGCAACGGCGGCGAGCTGATACGGCACATCAGCACCGCCAACGAGGCCCGCGACCTCGACCGCATCCGGGCCGCGCTCGGCGAGCGGAAGATCTCGGCCTGGGGAGTGTCGTACGGCACGTACGTCGGCGCCGTCTACAACCAGCTGTTCCCGCACCGTACCGACCGCGTCGTGCTGGACAGCAGCGACGACCCCGACCACACCCGGGTGGCCCGCGGCTGGCTCGCCAGGTTCGAGGAGGGGGTCGAGGACAACTTCCCCGAGTTCGCCAAGTGGGCGTCGGCACCCGGCAACCCCGACCGCGTGGCCCGGACCGCCGCCGAGGTACGCCCCCTCTTCCTCCGCCTCGCCGCCCGCCTCGACCGCGAGCCCATCCCCTGGCCCGGAGCCACACCGTCGGAGCTCAACGGCAACGTGCTGCGCCAGACCATGCTGGACAGCCTCTACGACCCCGACAACTACCCCATCCTGGCCCGGCTGATCCTGGCCGCCCGGAAGGGCACCGTGCCGCCCGCGCCGCCCGCGCCGCCCGAGACGGTCATGCAGCAGAGCCTCGCGGTCCTGGCCGGAACTGTCTGCAACGACGTCGATTGGCCCGGGTCAACGTCCGTGTACCGGAAGGGAGTTGACGAAAGCCGAGTCAAGTTCCCGCTGACCGCAGGGATGCCGAGGAACGCGATGGTGTGCGCCGCCTGGCCGTACCCGCCGAAGGAGCCCGCGGTACGGATCACCGACCGTGGCCCCTCCAGCGTCCTCATCGTCCAGAACCGGCGTGACGTGGCCACCCCCCTCAGCGGCGCCCTCGAACTCCGCGAGTCCCTCGGCCGGCGCGCCGTCATGGTGACCGTGGACTCCACCGGTCACGGCGCCTACCTGGACAACGGCAACGCCTGCGGCGACCGGACGGTGTCCCACTTCCTGGCGACGGGGGAGCGGCCGGCGCGGGACGTCATCTGCGACCAGGACGGGCACGGGCGCCGGGTGGTCTCGGGCGTTTGAGTTTTCAAACAGGTACAGTGTGGCCATGTCCACCTCGCCACGCTGGCTCGACGCCGAGGAACAACGGGCCTGGCTGGCCTACGTCGACTTCTCCACCCTGCTCGCCGACTACCTGAACCGGCAGCTGCGGCGCGACGCGGGGATGACCCACGCGGACTACGGGTTGCTGTCCCATCTGTCCTCGGTGCCCGACGGGGCTCTGTGCATGTCGGAACTGGCCCATCGTCTGAAGATCACTCGCAGCCGGCTCACCCACGCGGTGAACCGGCTGCGCGAGGCCGGCCTCGTGGACCGGCGCGAGGATCCCGCCGACGGGCGCGGCCAGCTCGCCGTCCTCACCGACGAAGGGCGCGCCGTACTGGAGCGGGCCGCTCCGGGCCACGTGGAAGCCGTACGCCGTGCGGTCTTCGACGCGCTCACTCCGGAGCAGGTGCGGCAGCTCGCCGAGATCGGTGAGGCGATCGGCGGAGCCGTGCAGCGCGCGGAGTCCTCCCGGAGCGACTCGGCGGTGCTGCCTTGGCGCCGCCGTTAGCTCCGCTGGACGGCCGGTGATGAATCCGCGGGCCGGTGGGGGCTGATCGCGCCGTTCCCCGCGCCCCTACGGGACGCGCGGTACCGCACCGGACTCGATAAGGCCGCCTGGGGCTGTGTACCGTGCGCGGGTTGTCGTGACGCGTGGTGGAGGGGCGGTTCGGGTGATGGCGCGCAGGGCAGTGACGCGGGAGCAGCTGGCGGGTGCGGCGCGGGTCGCGCTGGGCGGTGGGCGACGGCTGGAGGCGGTCGAGCGGGTCGCGGGCGGCACCACGAAGGGCGTGTACCGCCTGACGATGGACGACTCCACGACGGCGATCGCCTACCTGTGGGACGCCGCCGAGAACTACTGGCCCCAGGCCGAGGGCGACGACGATCTCACCGAGCCCTTCTCGTCCGGCGCCGGGCTCGACCTGTTCGAGGCCGCGCACGCGCGGCTGGACGCGCTCGGCGTCCGCGTCCCCGCGATCCGCCTCCTCGACCGCGACGGCACCCATCACCCGGCCGACCTCGCGATCGTCGAGGACGTCCCGGGGGAGAACCTGGAGGAACTGCTCGAGCGCGACCCGCGTGCGGCCGCTCCGGTCATGGCCCGGTTCGCGGAGGCGCTGGAGGCGATGCGGCTCCACCGGGCACCCGCCTACGGCAAGGTCGCCGTGGTGGACGGCGGAGGGACCTCGCGCGGAACGTCCTGCGAGGGCGTGGTGCTCGAACGCGCTCAGCGGGACCTCGCCGAGGCCGCCTCGCGTGACCCGCGGATCGCGAACGCCCGCGAGCGGCTTCAGGAGCGGCTGCGGGTACTGGCGGCGGCGGTGCGTCCGCGCGCGGAGTACTCGGTCGTGCACGGCGAACTGGGTCCGGACCATGTGCGGGTCGACGCGGACGGGAACCCGGTGCCGGTCGACATCGAGGGACTGACGTACTTCGACGTCGAATGGGAGCACGTCTTCCTCCGGATACGTCTGCACGACGCTTACCGGCCACTGGCGGTGGACGGCCTGGACGAGGACCGGCTCGCCCTCTACATGCTCGCGCAGCGACTCTCGCTGACAGCGGGCCCGTTGCGGCTGCTCGACGGGGACTTCCCCGACCGGGAGTTCATGGCGGGCATCGCCGAGCACAACCTGAACGAGGCGCTGGAGCTGGTCCGCGCCTGAACCGTCGCTGTTCCGTGACGGGGGAGTGGTTGAGTGACCGGCATGATCACATGTGAGCCTCGTGCCGGTGGAGCTGTCGGGTGGTTACGCGGGCGGGCAGCGGTGTGGTGCGGTGCTCTCGTGTCCCTGCTGCTGGTGGGGAGCCTGACCGCGTGCGGTGGCGGTGACGCCAAGTCCTCGTTGACGACACCGGAGCTGTTCTATCTCCGGCCACACGGCGACCCCACGGGCCCCGAGGGCAAGGAGCGCTTCCGCGTCCAGGCCACGGATAAGGAGGCGCCCAGCGGCTATGGAGCCCAGGACCATGAACTGACCGTGGACGTGAGCGGCTCCGAGAAGGTCGTGCGCCTGGAGGTGGCGGGAGCGAAGAAGGGCGCTCCCCGCTGCGAGGGCGACGCGGTGAAGGTCGTCTGCAAGGTGAACGGCGACTACGACACCCGGCACGCCATGGACCGGGTCCTTCCCGTCGCGGCTGAGGGCAGCAGGGCGGGGCAGCGTGGTCAGGTGCGCTTCCGGTTCAGCACCGAGAAGGGGGAGACGCTGACGGCCCGGACCCGTGTCGTGGTGGGCGAACCGGTCGTGGAGGTGCGCGAGCCCGCGCGGTGGGACGACGTCACGCCCGGTGCAGAGGTCGGAGTCCCGGTCGTCGTCCGCAACCGCGGGGAGGTCGCGACGGAAGGCATCGCCCTGATGGTGGGAGGCAGGGACGGAGTGACCTTTCGAACGAGGCACCGAGGTTGTCGTTACGGTGAGCAGAACGGCGAGAACGTCTCCATATGTTTCCTCCCCGACGTCCGGATACCTCCCGGCCGCACGGTCGTGCTCCGACCCGAGGTGCAGGTACGCGCCTCCACGACACAGATGTACGGCTTCGTCTCCCTGGAAGCGTGGGCACTGAACGTCGGGCCCGGTGAGGACGACGTGCTCCCGCCGCACACCGCGACGGGCAGCGGACCGGTCCTGCGAGCCGTCGCCGCCGAAGACACCGGCCGGCAGGGCGCTTTCAGCGGCGACCGAACCACGAACGAGGTACGGCTGGACACCACCTCGGACTACGAGGTCCTCCCCGTCGAGCTGAACGGAGCTCCGGGGTCCGAGCGCTCCTTCGACATCGCCGTCCGCAACAACGGGCCGGGCGACCCCGGACAGAGCGGGAAACTCGTCTTCACGCTGCCACCGGGCACCACCGTACGCAAGGAGCCGATGCTGAACGCCGAGGAGGAGGCTGCTCGCATGAGGGCCGGACGTACGCCTGCCTCCTGGAGCGCATCCGGCCCGGAGAAGCGGAGGAGTTCCCCTTCACCGTGCGGCTCGGCGAGCCCGGCACGGGCCGTCTGAGTGTGCGGGACGCCGAAGGAGGGAACGACCGCCGTGACACGCGTCCGGCCAATGACACGGCCGAGGTGACCGTCGCCCGTTGAGCGCCCCTTGAAGACGGCGGCCACCCGGTCGTCAGCCCGGAAGCAGCGGCCAGGCGCCCCAGGGCTGCGACCAGGAGTAGGTGAGGTCCTCCCCGGCGCTCCGCCAGCGGCGAGGGGCCGTGGTGGAGAGCCAGTCCAGCGGCTCGACACCGCCCGGGGCGCCGCCGTCCAAAGCGAGCCGGACGGCCGCGGTGAGGTCGGCGTCGGTCTGCGCGGTGCGGGCGGCGGGGTCGACGGAGACGAACAGGGCGGTGCCCGAGCGGGCCACCAGGTCGAGGAACTGACGGTTCAGCGCCCACTCCGTCGCCGGGGTGCACGGCACGCAGTCGGCGTCCAGCGCGTAGAAGCGGTTGTGCTGGGCCAGCCGGAAGCCGAGGGTGTTGATCCCCATGCGCCGGGTCCGCTCCCAGTGCCGGCCCGAGGTGTCGTCGCCCGTGCGCTGCACCTGCACCAGGCCCGCCGCCAGGTGGCCCACGGTGTTGCAGCCGATCACCAACGCGTCGCCGGCGGCCTCGGCGATGGCGCGGTAGAGGGCGACCAGCACCTCGGCGGTGGTACGGGTGCGGTCGGCCAGCCGCCAGCCGGGCCCGGCCATCTCGGGCGGGGTGTCCGGGTGGAAGCGGCCGAAGACGTCGTACGTGCTGAAGTCGTGCTTGATCAGCTCGAAGCCCCAGGCGCGGAAGCGGGCGACATCGGCGGCGACGGTGGTCAGCGTGTCGTCCAGCGACGGGTCGAGCGGGATCCGGCCGGGGCGGCCCACATCCGTGCGCATCCCTTTGGTCTCGATGCGGGACAACAGCGGCCGGAACCACACCCCCGGCCGGGCTCCCCGCTCGGCCATCCCGGCGGCCAGGCCCGCCATGTCGTCGAACACCCCCGGCAGACCGGTGTCCCACGGCCCGCCCGGGGCGCTGCCGCCGCCCTCCGTCCAGCCGTCGTCGACGACGCAGAAGGGCCGCACCGGATGGTCCCCGGCGTACTCGGCGATGGTGTCGGCGTCGCGCAGCACGGCGTCGGGGCCGAAGTCCCTGCCGTAGGCGTAGTACCAGTTGTTGCAGCCGACCACCGGCTGCTCGGGCAGCAGCGGGTCGGGGGACATGGCGGAACACAGGGGCTGCAGGGCGGTGTACGGGGTGACGGAGCCGTCGGCCGTCACCCCGACGACCGTGGCGGCGGCCAGCTCCCGCTCACCCGGCAGCACCGGCAGGCCGCCGGAGCGCACGTCCAGCCACAGAGTGGTGCCGTCCTCGTCCACCGTCCAGCTGCACAGGGCGCCGGCGCGGGTGCGGACGCCGAGCCCCGCGGTGGTGCCGGTGGCGGGGTCGGTGCCGAGCCAGTACCAGGGCAGCGGCCGCTCCGGCTGGATGCCGCGCCACTGCAGATCGCCGTACGAACGCTCCCAGGTGTCGCCGAGCACCAGGGCGGGAGGACGGCCACCGGGGTGGTGCCGCCAGCGCAGCGCCACCTTCGAAACGCCCTGCGGCCCGGGTGCGGCGACCCTCAACCGCAGGCTCCCGCCCGCATCTTGACGTGCCGTCACCTGCACGCCGGACACCGTCCATCGACCCGTCCCCGAGGGTGCCGCGGGGCGAGCGACATCGTCGGTCCCGGCGATCACATGGACGGAGTCAGGAAGGGAAACGTCGATCTCGTACATCCGCTCAGCCTTTCACCGCACCGGAAGTGAGCCCCTGCACGATATGGCGGCTGGCGAAGGCGAACAGCACCATCGTGGGCAGGATGGTCAGCACGGCCGCCGCGGACATGGAGCCCCAGTCGATGTTGAAGCTGGAGATGAACCCGTTGAGGGCCGTGGGGACGGTCTTGTTGGCGTCGCTGTTCATCAGCGTCACCGAAAGGAACAGCTCGTTCCAGCAGTTGACGAAGTTGAAGATGAACGCGGCCACGATCCCCGGCCTCATCACCGGCAGCAGCACCCTGAACAGCGCCCCGAACCGGGAGAGTCCGTCGATCATGGCGGCCTCCTCCAGCGCGTCGGGGATGTTCTCGAAGAAGCCGCGGAGCATCACCGTGCAGAACGGAATGCACACGGCGATGTAGACGAGGACGAGCCCGAGGCGGTTGTCGACCAGCCTGAGGTCGGTCATGAGCAGGTACAGCGGCCCCAGCGCGATGAAGGACGGGATCATCTGGGTGACCAGCGCCGCCATCAGCAGGGCGGACTTGGTGCGGAACTCGAACCGCGCCAGCACGTACGCCGACAGCATCGAGATCGTCGTGGCCACCGCGCCCGCTACGGTCGCGACAACGAGGCTGTTGGTGAGGTACACACCGAAGTCGGCCTTGGAGAACAGGTCGGTGTAGTTCTCCAGCGAGAAGTGCTCGGGCCAGTAGGCGATCGGGAAGCGGAAGATGTCGCCGGGCGCCTTGAGCGAGGTGACCGTGATCCAGTACAGCGGGAAGACGGTGAAGACCAGCCACAGCCCGAGGAAGGTGAACCGGACGGTCCGCCCGGTCGCGGTCTCCTTGCCGATCACGGCTTCACCTCCCGCTTCTCGCGCGTGGCCATCAGGAAGAACGTGGCGAACACCAGCAGCCCGGCCACCACGAGGAGGCCGATGGCGGAGGCCTGGCCGTAGTCGCCCTGCTGGGTGATCCGGATCATCCAGGTGGTCACGATCTGCGTCTCGTTGTTCGGGCCGCCGCCGGTCATCCCGAAGATCAGATCGGGGAAGTTGAAGATCCAGATGACCCGCAGCAGCACGGTGAGGGCGAGCGTGGTGCGGATGTAGGGGATGGTGATCTGCAAGAGCGTGCGCACCTTGCCGGCCCCGTCCAGGGCCGCCGCCTCGTACAACTCGTCCGGGATCGACTGCAACGCGGCCAGGATCATGATCGCGAAGAAGGTGACGCCGTACCAGGTGTTGGCGACCAGCACGGCGATCATCGCCTTGTCCGGTTCGGCGAGCCAGGCGATCGGCTGGTCGATCAGTCCGGCCTTCTGCAGCAGGTCGTTGACGACACCGAACTCGCTGTTGAACAACCAGCGGAACAGGATGCCGATGAGGAACCCGGAGATCGCCCAGGGGAAGAAGACCAGGGCCTGGTAGAGGCCGCGGAACCGGAACCGGCGGCGCAGCCACAGGGCGAGCGCGAAGCCGATCACCAACTGGGGCACGATCGAACCCACCACCCAGAGGGCGCTGTTGGCCAGCACGGTGCCCCAGGCCGGGTCGGCGAACACCTCGTGGAAGTTCTTCCAGCCCACCCAGGAGGTGTCGGTCAGGTCGGTCAGCTTCCAGTTGCGGAACGCCATCTGGCTTCCCGCGATCATGGGGTAGTAGGTGAAGACCGCCACGAAGACCGCGGCCGGCGCCATGAAGGCGGCGATGAGCAGCCCGCGCCGGGTGGTGAACTCCCGCCTGCGGCGGCCCGGTCGGGCACCGTGGCCGGACGGGGCACCCCCCTTGTGGGAAGGGCGCCCCGGCCCCGATCGCGACTTCGCGGTGGCGGACGCGGCGGACATGTCTACTTCCACTTCGCGGTCCAGTACGCGTCCCAGTCGGCCAGCAGCTTCTTGGGCGTCAACTTGCCGAGGATCATCTTCTGCACGTCGGCGTCGGCCTTCTGCTGCCACTCGGTCCACCAGGAGACACCGCGCGGCTGGGTGACGACGAGGTACTTGTCCGGGTTCTCGGTCATGGTGACGTAGCTCGACCAGGGGCCCGTCTTGTAGAAGGAGTCCTCGGTCGCCGACTTGAGGATCGGCACCAGGCTGTTCTTCTTGGTGAAGTTCGTGGACGCCTCGCCCTGGGAGAGGAACTCGACCAGCTTGACGGCCTCGGCCTTGTGCTTGCTGCCCTTGGCGACGCCCCATCCGGCGGTGGCCAGTGGCTGCACGGTCTTGCCGCTGGGGCCCGCCACCAGCGGGGCGGTGTTCCACTGGCTCTTCGTGATCGACTTGGACTCCGAGACCGTGGCGATCACCTCGGGGTCCTGGAGCAGGAAGGCCGTGGAACCGTTGGAGAAGCCCTCGACCATCTCCGGGTAGCCCCAGGAGACCGACGACTTGGGTGAGGCCTGCTTGAACAGCTTGAGGTAGGTCTCCATCGCGTCGAGCGCGCCAGGAGCCGAGAAGATCGTCCTGCCGTCCTTCAGCTTGAACCCGTTGGCGGGGTCGACGTCATCGGCGACGTAGGCCTCGATGGCAGCGGTGGCGTTGCCGTTGGCGTTGGCCCCGCCGCGGAAGGCGTAGCCGTACTGGCGCTTGGCCGGGTCCTGGATGGCGGTGGCCTGCTTCAGCAGGTCCTCCCAGGTGGCCGGGGGCTCACTGAAGCCGGCCTTCTTGATCAGGTCGGTGCGGTAGAAGAGGCTCAGCCCGTAGAAGCCGTACGGGATGAAGTAGGTCTTCCCCTCGGCGTCCTGGGAGGCCTTGACGGCGTTCTCCGTCATGGCCTGCCAGCCCTTCCAGCCGTTCAGGTCCTTCTTCATGTCGTAGAGCCAGCCGTTGTTCGACCACGGGCCGACGGTGGTGTCGCGCACCTCCAGGGTGTCCACGCCGGTGCCGGACTGGAGCATCTGCTGGATCTTCTGGTCGGCCTGCTCGGTGGGCGGCGAGATCAGATTGACCTTGATCTTGGGGTTCTGCTTCTGGAAGTCGGCTATCAGGCTCTTGAGCAGATCGGTGCGAGCGGGGTTGGTGAGGCTTTCGACCATGGTGAGCGTGACCGCGCCCCCGGCACTGCTGGGGCTCATGGTGGAACAGCCGGTCAGGACCAGTGCGGCGGCCGTGCCGAGGGCCAGGACCGTCCTTCTTCTCATCGTGCTGACCTCTTCCGTTTCAAGGGAGGGGCGTGCTGTGCTGCGCAGCTACGGCGTGCCGTGCTGCTCGCGGGCCGCGCGGGCCCAGTCGCCGAGGACGGGGACGCAGGTCTCGGCGAAGTACTCGTAGTCGGCGGCGGTGTTGTAGACGTGGGCGGACACCCGCAGATAGCCGACCCCGCCGAAGCTGGTGAAGGCCGCCTCCACACCCAGCTCCAGGGCCACCCGGTCGCGCAGCGCGTCGGCCTCGACCCGGGTGGCCCCGAGGCCCGGGGGCAGGCGCACCAGCCGCATGCCGGGGACGGGCATCCCGACGTCCACCCGGCCGCCGACACCGGTCAGCTCGGCGAACGCGCCGCCGATGACGTGCTCGGCGTAGCCGGCCAGGTCGTCCATGTAGTGGCGGGCGGTGTCCCAGCCCCAGGTGTTCTCGACGAAGTCGAGCGCCGTCGGCGCCGCCAGATAGGAGGTCGCGTCCAGCGTGCCCTGCTGGTCGAAACGGTCGGGGTACGGGTCGGGGGCGCCCCAGGAGTCGATCAGCGGGTACAGCTCCTCTCGCAGCGGGCCGCCTGCGACCAGCGTGGCGGTGCCGCGCGGTGCGCAGCCCCACTTGTGGAGGTTGCCGACCCAGAAGTCACAGAAGTCGCCCGTCGTACCGGCGAGCGGGCCGGCGATCAGACCGGGGACGTGAGCGGCGTCCACGAGGAACGGCACGCCCCGCCGCCGCAGCTCCGCGCCGATCAGCTCCACCGGCAGCCGGCGTGCCGTTGGTGAGGTGATCTGGTCGACGACGACGAGGTCGGTGGCCTCGCCCACCTCGGCTAGCACGGCCTCGTACGCCTGCCCCTCGTCCGCGTCCAGGGGCACCCGGGCCGTGCGGACCCGCCCGCCCCAGCGCCGGGCCAGCCGCTCGGCGCCCATGGTCACGGCCCCGTAGCCGTGGTCGGTGACGACGATCTCCCCGCCCCGGTGACGGGTGAGGGAGGCGTACACGACGCTGGCGCCGGCGCTCGCGTTGGGCACCAGGGCCAGGTCCTCGGGGGCGGCCCCGAGGAAGGCGGCGAGGTCGACCCGGGTCGCGGCGAGGCGTTGCGGCAGCGCCGGGAACCACACCACGGGGGAGCGTTCCATCTCCGCGCGCAGTTGGTTCTGCCGCTCCTGCGCCACCAGGGGAACCGCTCCGAACGAACCATGGTTGAGGTGCCGCAGGGCGGGGTCCAGGGACCACGCCCGGTCGGCGGGCCGTGCGCCCGTCAGCAGGAGAGGGCTGGGCGCGGTGGTGACCTCGGTCTCGCTCACAAGACTCCACTTCTGCCGCACGTGAGCGCCCCGGCGTGGAGACCGGACATCGCTCAGGACATCAGATACGGCGCCGGGACACGTATGATGACTTGGATGTTGGCACGACGTTTTCCGGCCTTCAAGGGTGCTGCAGAGAAAAGTCATCAGATGACTCCGGGCCGATACAGAGAAGACATCTGATGACTGCACCTAGGTACAGTGCACCGAGAGGGTCCCGGCCGTGCCGTCGGCCCGTCAGGGGAGGAGAGCGATGTCCGCAGTCGACAAGGCGTTCCACGGCCTACGGCACATGATCGCCACGGGCCGCCTCGGCGCGGGCCAGCGCATCCCGCCCGAGGGGGAGCTCTGTGAGGAACTCGGCGTCTCGCGAGGGTCGTTGCGCGAGGCCGTGCGGATGCTCGCCGCCCTGGGCGTGATCGAGCCACGGCACGGCTCCGGCACGTACGTCTCCCCGCTCAGGCCGGAGGACGTCATAGGCAGCCTCTCGCTGACCCTGGAACTACTGCCGCTGACCGGCCTGCTGGAGGTCTACGAGATCCGGCGCGTGCTGGAGGCCCATGTCGCCGCCCAGGCCGCGGCACGTTGCACCCCCGAGGAGGTGGGGACGCTCTTCGCGCTCATCGAGGCCATGGAGGCCACCGACGACCCCACCAAGGCATCCGAGCTCGACCACCGGTTCCACTCGGAGATCGCCCGGATCGGCGGCAACCCCACCCTGGCCTCGCTGCTGTCGGTGTTCCGCGCCCGCTCCCGCAAGTACCAGGTCTTCACCCTCCCCGAAGGCCCGGAGCTGCGCCGCAAGAGCGACGAGGACCACCGCGTGCTGGCCACCGCCATCGCCGACCACGACCCGGTCGCCGCCGCCGGTGCCGCACAGGCCCATGTCGCCCAGACCGAGCGGTGGCTGCGCGCCTTCATGCCTCCTGTGGAGGAGGACTCCGTGGAGGCGGACTCCGTGAGGGAGGACGGCAACGCGAGCTGACCCTTCCTGACGCTCCGTCATGCCATTGGCGCGGCCTGCCCTTTCAGTCCGTGGCTCGTTCGCGCGGTTCCGGACGGGCGCCGCGGTAGACGTAACGCGGGGCGTCGGCGGATTCGGGATCGTCGGGCGGCGGGACCTCCGCCAGGGCGCGTACGAGGGCGTGGTCCGGGGACAGCGCGCACGCGGGGTCGGTGCGGGAGGCATCCCCAGTGAGCGCGTGGGCCTGACAGCGGCAGCCCCCGAAGTCCGTCTCGCGACGCGGGCAGTCCGTGCACGGCCCGGTCATCCACTCGGTGCCGCGGTAGCGCTCGAAGGCCGGGGAACTGCGCCAGATCCACTCCAGGGAACGGTCGCGTACGTTCGGTATGTCCAGGTCCGGCAGCGTCCCCGCCGCCGGGCACGGCAGGACGCGGCCGTCCGGGGCGACGGTCAGCGACACCGCTCCCCAGCCTCCCATGCAGGGCTTGGGCACACCGTCGAAGTAGTCCGGTACCACCCACACCAGTTCGGTGGTGCCCGCCAGTTGCTTCCGCCGGCGCTCGACCACCTCACTGGCGCGGGAGAGTTGGTCGCGGGTGGGCAGCAGCGTGGTGCGGTTGCGCAGGGCCCACCCGTAGAACTGGGCGTTGGCCAGCTCGATCCGCTCGGCGCCCCAGGCCACGCCGAGGTCCACGATGGCGTCGACCGCGTCGAGGTTGTCTCGGTGCAGGACGACGTTGAGGCCCAGCGGCAGCTCCGCGTCCCGTACGACGGCGGCGGCCCGCTCCTTGGCCGAGAAGGAACGGTGCCCGGCGATCCGGTCGGACGCCACCGGGTCCGCGTGCTGCACCGACAGCTGGACGCTGCGCAGCCCGGCGGACACGAGAGCCGACAGTCTCGACGCGCTCAGCCCGTTCCCGCTGGTGACCAGCTGGGTGTAGATCCCGGCGCCCTCGGCCGCGGCGACGATGGCCGCCAGATCCCGGCGGAGCAGGGGCTCACCCCCGGAGAGGTGGGTGTGGACGACGCCGAGCTCCGCGGCCTGCCACAGCACGTCCTCCCATTCCTCGGTGGACAGTTCGTGGGAGCGGCCGACCAGTTCGAGCGGGTTGGAGCAGTAGGGGCAGCGGAGCGGGCAGCCGTGGGTGAGTTCGGCGAGCAGGGCCCAGGGCGGTGCCGGTGGGCCCGTCATCGCAGCCAGCCCTCCTCGCGCACGCGGTCGAGGAACCGGGGCACCTCGTCCGCCACCGGGGCGCCGGGGAAGCGGGCCGCCAGTTCGTCGACGATCTCGCCGACCTGCCGGTGTCCGTCGCACAACCGGAGGACATCCGCCGCCCGGCCGCTGAGGACCACCACGCGCTCCGGCAGAACCAGCAGGTCCGCCTGGCGCACCCGGTCGTGGCGGAGTACGACCGAACGCGCGGGTGCCGGCCGCCATCCGGCCACGGCTGCTTCCTGCGCGGTTGTTTCCCGCGCGGCTGCTTCCTGCGCGGCTGCTTCTTTCACCGTCGCTTCTTTCACGGCTGCTCCTTGCCGTCGGCGTGGTCGATCGCGTCGAGCAGTGACCACAGCACGTCGCACTTGAACGCGAGGGCTGCCACGGCGCTCTCCTGCTCGGCCTCGGTGCGCGCCCAGTCCAGGACGAGTCCCAGTGCCTCCCCGCTGTCCTGGCGGCCCTGGGTCTCGCGGGAGCGGAAGTACGCGAGCCCGTCGGCGTCGATCCACCGGTAGTGGTGTTCGAAGGCGGCGATGCGCGTACGCATGATGCCCGGGGCGGACAGCTCGGTGAGGGACGCGGCGACGGCCTCCAGCGGGGAGCGGAGCCGACAGAAGTTGACGTATCCGTCCACCGCGAGTCGTACGCCGGGCAGCACCTCCTCGCCGGACAGCAGCCGGGCCCGGTCGAGTCCCGCGGCCTCGCCCAGTCTCAGCCACCGCTCGATACCGCCCTCGCCCTCGGCCCGCCCGTCGTGCTCCTCGATCCGCCGCAGCCACATGCGGCGCAGCCGCGGGGTGTCCAGTTTGGCGAGGACGAGCGCGTCCTTGACGGGGATGTGCCGCTGGTAGTGGAAGCGGTTGAGGATCCAGCGGCGCAGCTCGTCGGGGGTCAGCTCGCCCTGGTGCATCCGTACGTTGAAGGGGTGGCGGTCGTGGTAACGGTCGCGGGCCACGGCCCTCAGCCGGTCCTCGAACGCCGGTGCCGGTGCCGGTGCCGTTGCGGGTGCCGTTGCTGTGGCCGTGCTGGTGCTGGTGCTGGGATTGGTGCTGGTGCCGGTGCTCACAGATTGATCACCATTCCGTCGGCGGCCACCTCGATGCCCCGGTCGGCCAGCCGCTTGTGCTGCGGCGCGCCGGGATCGACGAGGGGATTGGTGTTGTTCAGGTGGGTGTAGAGACAGCGGGCGCTCAATGCTTCCAGGCGCTCCGCCGTGCCGTCCGGCCCGTCGATCGGGAGATGCCCCATACCGGTCGAGGTGCGCGTGGAGATGCCCGTGCGCCGAGGCTCCTCGTCGTCCCAGAACGTACCGTCGACGATCACGCAGTCGGCCTCCGTGACGGCGGACTGCAGGGCCTTGGGCCAGGCCGCCAGCGCCGGGGCGTAGATCGCGGTGGCTCCGGTGGCGCGGTCCGTCAGACGCAGGGCGACGACCCAGGGGTCCGTGCCGGAGCCGGGTGAGTCCGCCGCGTATCGAGGGCGTTTACCGGACACGGGGATCGCGCTGATCGAGACCGCTGAGTCCACGGAGTCCGATGAGTCCGCGGTGAGCGGTTCGGGCCGCTCGTGGGGCAGTTCGCGCCAGGTGAGCGGGGTGTACGGCCCGATGACGGCTTCCAGCCGCAGCCGGGTGAGCAGTGCTTCGCGTACGGGGCCGGTGGCGAGCAGCTCCAGGCCGTCGGCACCGGCTTCGCGCAGCCGGGCGATGCCGAGGGTGTGGTCGAGTTCCGCGTCGGTCAGGACCAGTCCGGCGATCGGCGTGCGCCGGGATCCGGGGCCGGGGTGGAGTGCGGGACAGTCTTCGATCTGGTCGCCGATGTCCGGGGTGGCGTTGACGAGATACCAGCGGTCCTGGGACGCCTGTACGGCGAGTGAGGCGTGGCGGCGGCGCCAGTGCGGGTGGGCGCGTGCCCCGGAACAGCCGGGGCACGCGCAGTTCCACTGGGGAACGCCACCGCCCGCCGCGGTGCCGAGCACCTGCAGCAGCACGGCGGCGCGCTAACGGTTGCTCAGGGCGTAGGCGGTGACTTCCAGCGCGGTCTCGACGACCACGTAGTCCGGTGTCTGCCAGACGGGCGACTCCTCGTTGCCTGCCTGGGTGTGCGATTCCACCGCTTGCTGTACGGATTCGGTCATGAGCAGAGCTGCCTTTCTGTGTGGGGGACAGGCGCTCCTGGTCGACTCGCGTTCTGTTGCAGAATCGCGAGCCGAGCCTTCCGGGTCAATGGGGCAGCAAGAAGGTGCTCCGATCTCTCCCGTCAGGGAGGTGGCCCCAGAAGCTGACCATCGACGGCACGTGTCAGTAAAGACCCTGGTGAGATGGCATCGAGCCCTGGAATGCCGAGGGTGGTCCGGACCTTTGGCTCTTTCTGTCCTTGACCCTCCCCTGCACACCTCCTACCTTCTCGGTGGGCTGATGTCCCGTCAACTCCCCGTCAAGGCCCCTGAACCCCCATACAAGGAGCCGTTCCCATGGCAAGTCACCCCCACACACCCGCAAGACGCAGGCCCCCGGCCCTGACCGCGGCGGCGACCGCGGTCGCGCTGGCCGCCGGTCTGCTCGGTGCTGCGGCCGGCACCGGAAGCGCCACCGCCCGGAGCGAGACCACCGCCCGGAGCGAGCGAGGAACCGGCAGCGGCATCGACTCCGTCCCCTCGGCCATCCGGACCGTCTCGTCCGGCTGGACTGTTCCCTGGGGCCTGAGCTGGTTGCCCGACGGATCGGCGCTCCTCACCGAACGGGACTCCTTCAAGGTCTTCAAACTCACCCAGTCCGGCACCAGGACCCAGGTCGGTACGGTGCCCAACGTCGTGACCACCAACGGCGAGGGCGGCCTCCTCGGCATCGCGGTGTCGCCGAACTGGAACAGCGACCACTACGTCTACCTCATGCACTCGGCGGCGAGCGACAACCGCATCGTCCGCATGACGTACGACGGTTCCTCGCTCAGCGGCTACAAAGTCCTGGTCACCGGTATAGCCAAGAACAAGTACCACAACGGCGGACGCATCAAGTTCGGCCCCGACGGCTACCTCTACGCCACCACGGGCGACGCGCAGAACAGCAGCCTCGCCCAGGACAGGAACTCCCTCAACGGCAAGATCCTGCGGATGACGACGGACGGCAAGGCCGCACCCGGCAACCCGTTCGGCACGCTCGTCTACTCCCTCGGTCACCGCAACCCCCAGGGCATCACCTGGGACGACCAAGGCAGGCTGTGGGAGGCCGAGTTCGGCAACAGCACGTACGACGAGCTCAATCTCATCGAGTCCGGCAAGAACTACGGCTGGCCGACCTGCGAGGGCACTTGCTCCACCTCCGGCATGACCAACCCCAAACGCCAGTGGACCGTCAGTGAGGCTTCCCCGAGCGCGGTCGCGTACGCCGACGGCGCCCTCTACATGGCGGCACTGCGCGGCGAGCGGCTGTGGCGGATCCCGGTCAGCGGCACGAGCGCGGGCACTCCCGTGGCGTACTACACCAGCACGTACGGCCGACTCCGGACGGTGGAGAAGCTCCCCGGCAAGAACGCCCTGTGGCTGTCCACCACCAACGCCGACAACAACGGGGGAGAGCCGGACGGCGCGGACAAGGTGTTCCAGGTCGACCTGGGGTAGCGGGCATGCCCTGGCCGGTCATCCCCTGACCGGACATCCCCTGGCAGGGCGGGCGTCGGCGCTGCGGCGGGGTCGTCCCGGCCGCAGCGCCGACCCTGGTCAGTAGAGCCTGTTGACGGCCGTGACGGTGGTCTTCTTGAAGTCGGCGACCTGGGCGTGCTGGAAGGTGCCCATCTGCGCCCACCTGACGAGGGTCACCGTCGAGCCGTCCCGGCCTACCGAGTACAGGCTGATGTCGGAGGACCCCCACGTGGATGTGGTGTGGATGCCGTAGACGTGGGCGCCCTCCTCCACGTTCAGCCTGCCGTAGTACTTCTCGGTCGCGGTCACGTCCGGGTCCTGCCGCATCAGCTTCTCCGCGCAGTCGGCGAGGTCCTTGCGCAGCAGGGCCGCGAAGTCCTTGGCGCGCTGCGTGCTGCGCTCCACCACCGTCACTTGCAGGGCGTTGGTGTCGTACTCGGTCCAGTACGAGCGGTGGCTCGCGATCGACGGCAGCGGGTCGCCCCCGCAGGCCGGCAGCGGGTCGGGCTGCCCGGCCGTGACGGGACCGGCGTACCAGGGCGACGTCGGGTGCGGCGGCAGCTGGCTCGGCTTCAGGTACCGGGGTGTGTCGGCGGAAGCCGACGCGGCGGCCGCCGGGACGGCGGCCACGGCGACGGCGGCTCCCGCCGCCACGGCCGCCGCGGCAGCCACGGCACGTCGGGTACGAAGGGCACGTCGGGCACGGATGGTCATGATTCCCCCATGGCGGTCATCGGTCGTTGTGCGATGGTCCGTCTCCTATGACCCGCCGCCACCGACGTTCGTTGTACCCGCCCGTGTCACAGTTCCGTACCCGCTGTCACCACACGGTGACAGCGGCGCCTCCCCAGCCCGCGCGGAGGTCCCGGCGCATGCTCATGCCGCGACGAGATCGGCCCACCGGGTCACCCCGCCGGAGTGGACGTGGATGCCGTGCCGCGTCGCCAGTGCGTGGACGATCTCCTCGCCCCGCCCGTGCTCGTCCGGGTCGATCCCCTCGGGCGACTGACCCCTCGGGCGCGCGGGTCCCGCGTCCGTGACCTCGACGCGGAGGGTGCCGAGCCCGTCGGCCCGGGCCCAGGCCAGCCGCAGCACCGCCGGGGGCAGGGCGTGGACGATCGCGTTGGTGAGCAGCTCCGACACCACCAGCAGAGAGTCCTCGACGATCTGCGGGGACACGTTCCAGTGGGCGAGGACCGCCCCCACACGTCGGCGTACGGCCGAGACGGCCCCGGGGGCGGGCGGGAGCTCACAGACGTGTTCGGCTGTGTCCCGCAGCCTCGTATCGAGCTGTACCGCCATCATGCTCTCCTCCGGGTGGGCGCTGTCCGCCGGTCGCGGGCCTCAGCGCGCTGTGCCGGGCCACAACGCACGCTAGGCAGCTATGACCAGGCGGGTCAATGAACGTCGGTCGCCATTGCCGAACGCGGGGTCGGTGCCCCCGGCGGACCGTTCACCCGCACGTGACGCGCAGCCTCCATGGCCGAAATAGACTCGCCTCATGGCCGGACCGGTCCAGTCGATCGAACGGGCGGCGGCGATCCTGCGTCTGCTCGCCGGTGGGCCGCGCCGGCTCGGACTCGGCGAGGTGGCGGCCTCACTCGGGCTGGCGAAGGGCACCACCCACGGCATTCTGCGCACACTCCAGCACGTGGACTTCGTGGAACAGGACGCGGCGACCGGAAAGTACCAGCTCGGGGCCGCCCTCCTGCACCTCGGAACCAGCTACCTCGACGTCAACGAGTTGCGGTCACGCTCCATCAACTGGGCCGACGCCCTCGCCGCCCGCAGTGGGGAAGCGGTCCGCCTGGGCACCCCCTTGGAGGGCAGGGTCCTCGTCGTCCACCACGTGTTCCGGCCGGACGACACGCTGCAGACACTGGACGTCGGCTCGCTGCTGCCGCTGCACGCCTCCTCGCTCGGCAAGGTCCTGCTGGCCTTCGGGACCGCGCCCATGGAGTCGGCCCTGGAATCCGGGCTGGATGCGTACACCCGGCACACCCTGGCCACCCCGGAGGAGCTGGGCCGGGCGCTCGCCGAGGTCCGGGACGTCGGCTGGGCCGCCGAGGTCCAGGAGATGAGCATGGGCGAGGCCGCCGTCGCCGCGCCGATCCGGGGGCACGGCGGCCTCGTGGTGGGCGCCATCGGCCTGTCCGGCCCCGTCGAGAGGATCTGCCACGGCCAGGGCCGGCCCCGGCCCAACCTGATCACGCTGCTCCGGGAGGCCGCGCGGGCGATCTCCAGAGACCTGGGAGCGGCTCGCTGGTAGTCCACGGCCTCCGCGACACATCGGAAGGCAGGAAGGCAGACCCGATCATGGTTGCACGGTACGTACTGTCCATCGATCAGGGCACCAACTCCACCCGATGCATCCTGTTCGACCACCACGGGCGGATGGTGTCCGTCGCCCAGCGGGTGCACCAGCAGCACTTCCCCCGGCCCGGCTGGGTCGAACACGACGCCGTGGAGATCTGGCGCAACCTGCAGCGCCTCGTGCCCGTCGCCCTGTCCGACGCCGGGGCCGGTGCGGACGAGGTGGCCGCCGTGGGTATCGCCAACCAGCGGGAGACGACGGTGCTCTGGGACCGGCGGACGGGGGTCCCGCTGGACAGGGCGATCGTTTGGCAGGACACCCGCACGGCATCACTTGTCGACGACCTCAGACAGCGCCCCGGTGAGGAGTTCTTCCTGGAGCGGTGCAGCCTGCCCCCCTCGACCTACTTCTCGGCGCTGCGGATCCGCTGGCTGTTCGACCATGTCAGCGGGCTGGAGCAGCGGGCCAAGGACGGCGAGGTGCTGTTCGGCACCATGGAGAGCTGGCTGATCTGGAACCTCACCGGAGGCGTGAACGGCGGCCTGCACATCACCGACGCCACCAACGCGAGCCGCACCATGCTGATGAACATCCGCACGCTCACCTGGGACGAGGAGCTCCTGGCGTTCTTCGGGGTCCCCCGCACCATGCTGCCCGAGATCCGGTCGTCCGCCGAGCGTTACGGCGAGGCCCGCTCGGTCCTCCCGGGCGTCGGCATCACGGCCGCCCTCGGCGACCAGCAGGCCGCTCTGTTCGGCCAGACCTGCTTCTCCCCGGGCGAGGCGAAGTGCACGTACGGCACGGGCAGCTTCCTGCTGCTCAACACCGGCACCGATGTCGTACGGTCCCGGCACGGGCTCCTCACGACCGTCGCCTACCAGATCGGGGACCGGCCCCCGGTCTACGCCCTGGAGGGCTCGATAGCCGTCACCGGCTCGCTGGTCCAGTGGTTCCGTGACCGGCTGGGGCTGATCAGCAGCGCGCCGGAGATCGAGACCCTCGCGCTGACCGTCGAGGACAACGGCGGTTGCTACATCGTCCCCGCCTTCTCCGGCCTGTTCGCACCCCGGTGGCGCAGCGACGCGCGCGGTGTCATCGTCGGCCTCACCTCCTACATCACCAAGGGGCACCTGGCCCGAGCCGTCCTGGAGGCCACCGGCTGGCAGACGCGCGAGGTCGTCGACGCGATGAACGCCGACTCCTCGGTCGCCCTGAAGCAGCTCAAGGTGGACGGAGGCATGACGGCGGACAACCTGCTCATGCAGTTCGTGGCCGACGTACTGGACGTACCCGTGGTCCGGCCCATGGTCGCCGAAACGGTCTCCCTGGGCGCCGCCTACGCCGCCGGGCTCGCCGCCGGCTACTGGCCGGACCTGGAGGTGCTGCGCCGCAACTGGCACCGGGCCGCCCAGTGGATGCCCGACATGGACCCCGGGCGACGGGAGGCGGAGTACGACAACTGGCAGCGAGCCGTCGAGCGGTCACTGGGGTGGATGAGACCACCGGGGTCGCCTTGACCCCGGAGCCGAACGAAGCCGGCCGGTAGGCGTCATGGAGCCGCGTCGAGATCCACGTCGACGTCCTCGGTCCGGGTCCAGAAACTGTCGTCCGCGTCCTGGAGCCGAGAGGCGGCCTGTCGCAGATGGAGGCGCGCGGCGGCGCGTGCCGCCTCGGCGTCCCCCGCTTCGATGGCGGCCAGAATGGCGTGGTGCTCCTGCCGGACCGCTTCGATGAAGTCGTCCCGTCGGGCCTCGTTCGCGCGCGTCACGCGGATACCGCCGCGCAGCACCTCGCCCAGGTACCGCACCGTCGAGACCATCACCGTGTTCCCGGTCGACTCGGCGATGGACCGGTGGAAGTCGAGATCCTCCTCCACACCGTCGCCGCCGGCCGCGACCGCCGAGTCGATCGTGTCGAAGGCCTCACGCATCCGGGCGAGGTCGCGGGGCGTGGCCCGGCCGGCCGCGAGATAGGCCGCCTCGCCCTCCATGCCACGGCGCACCTCCACGATCTGCAGCACCTTCGCCTTGGTGTCGGCGGCCTCGGCCTCCAGGTCGAGCGGGCGGGTGCGCCGTGGCAGGACGAACACACCGAGACCCTGGCGCGGTTCGACCAGACCCGCGTTGCGGAGCCGCGACAGAGCCTCGCGCACCACTGTGCGGCTGACGCCCAGCTGCTTGACCAGCGCCACCTCGGTGGGCAGTTGGTCGCCCTCTGCCAGCCGCCCCGACTCGATCTCCTCCGAGAGGATCGAGGCGACCTGGTCCGCGAGCCGGACGGGACCGCTCACCTTGGAAAACATGGTTGTCAGTCTATAGACCCGCGTCCGGCCCCTCCGTTGCGATGTAGTCCCGTACCACCGATGCGAAGTCCGGATCGGGCTCCAGGCCGAGCGCAGCGGCGCGCCCGTTGTCGAAGACGGAGGGCCATGAGCCCACGATGGCCTCGACGTCGGGATCGGGCGCGATCGTCACCAGGTCGGCGACCGTGTCGCCGGCCACCCGCCGCAGCGTGGCCAGCATCTCGGCGACCGAGACCGTGAGCGCCGGAAGGTTGACCGGCAGTCCGCCGTCGAGCCGCCCCTTCCCGGCGCCGCGTTCGGCTTCCGCGATGCGCAGAATTCCCTCGACGGTGCGTCGCGGCGAGGCCAGGGCCACCCGCAGGTCGGGGCGTACGGGGCAGACGGCCGGGAGCCCGGCGAGGGGCTCGCGGATGATGCCGGACAGGAAGCCGGACGCGGCGGCGTTCGCCTTGCCCGGCCGCACCGACACGGTCATCAGACGGGCGACGCGTCCGTCGACGAAACCACGGCGCGTGCAGTCCGCGACCAGCTGCTCACAGACGAGTTTCTGGATGCCGTAACTAGATCGCGGCGTGGGCAGGGTCGACTCGCTGACCACGGGCGGCAGCGGGAGCGCAGGGTCGGAACCGTAGACCGCCACGCTGCTGGAGAACACCACGCGTGGCACCGGTCCACCGGCCGCCGACTGGGCCCGGGCGGCTTCGAGGAGCGCACGAGTGGTGTCCAGGTTCGCGCGCATGCCGAGGTCGAAGTCGGCCTCGCACTCGGCCGAGACGGCGGCGGCGAGATGGATCAGCACGTCCACCGGCTTCGCGAACACCTCGTCGAGGCGGTCGGTCAGGTCGCCCCGTACGGTCTCCACCAGCGGGTCGGCCGCCTCCGGTGCCCCGGACGGCACGAACCGGTCGGCGAGCACCAGACGGTCGATCGGCGCGCCACGGAACGTCCGCGTCCTGAGCAGGGTGCCGGTGACCTGCCGACCCAGGAAGCCGAAGCCGCCCGTGATGACGATCCTCATGCGCTGTCTCCTCGGTAGTCGTTCAGCCAGCCGAGCCCCTCGCTCGTACCGGCGCGGGGGAGGTACTCGCAGCCGATCCACCCGTCGAAGCCCAACTCGTCGACGACGCCGAACAGATGGCGCACGTTGAGTTCACCGCGGTCGGGTTCGTGGCGGTCGGGCACCCCCGCGATCTGCAGGTGACCGACCCGCCCGGTCGGCAGGTCGCGGCGCAGGGTCGCGGTGAGGTCGCCCTCGACGATCTGGCAGTGGTAGAGGTCGAGCTGCACCTTGAGGTTCGGGGCTCCCACGTCCCGCACGACTGCGTGGGCCTCTGCCTGCCCGTTCAGGAAGTAGCCCGGCATGTCGCGGCCGTTGATCGGCTCGATGAGGATGTCGACGCCCGCCACGGCGGCTCGCTCGGCGGCCCAGGAGAGGTTGGCCAGGTAGGTGTCGCGGTGCTCGGCCGGCTCCTTCGGCGTCGCGTCCGGCCGGACGAGCCCGGCCATCACGTGCACCCGCTGGCAGTCCAGCGCGGCGGCGTACTCCAGCGCCCGGGTGATCGCGGAGCGCGTCTCCGCCTCCCGGCCGGGCAGTGCCGCCGTCCCACGTTCTCCGGACTCCCAGTCTCCGGGAGGCGCGTTGAAGAGCACCTGCCTCAGGCCGTGGTCGTCGAGCCGGCGGCGCAGCTCGGTGGCGTCGTACGCGTAGGGGAAGAGGTACTCGACGGCGGTGAAGCCGTCCGCCGAGGCCGCCGCGAAGCGGTCGAGGAAGTCGTGCTCGGTGTACATCATGGACAGGTTCGCGGCGAACCTCGGCATGCTGGCTCCTCACTTCGGAAATTGCGGTCGACCGGTCGACGTCGGTCCCGGTCAGTAGACCAGGACGTACCCGGTCAGCGGTTGACGACCTGCTTGTCGGTGGTGAGCACGGCCGCGGCGCCGACGACGAGGCTGAGCGCGAGGACGTACATCGGGATCGACGTCGAGCCGGTGGCGTCCTTGAGGGCGCCGATCATGTAGGGGCCGACGAAGCCGGCGAGGTTGCCCACCGAGTTGATCGCGGCGAGGCCGACCGCGGCTGCCGTGCCCCCGAGGAACGCGGTGGGCAGCGACCAGAACAGCGGTGCGCAGGTCAGCACACCCGCCGCGGCGAAGGACAGCGCGGCCAGGGACAGTGCCGTCGACCCGGCCCAGCCGGCCGCCAGCGAGAAGCCGACGGCACCCATGAGGCTGGGGACCACGAGGTGCCAGCGGCGTTCGCGGCGCCGGTCCGCCGACCGCCCGAACACGTTCATCGCGACGAGTGCCGCCAGGAACGGCACGGCGCTGAGCATCCCGATCGCGAGGTTGCCCTCGATGCCGGTGGACTCGATGAGCGTGGGCAGCCAGAAGGTCAGGGCGTACTGCCCCATCACGAAGCAGAAGTAGATGAGGCACATCAGCCACACCTTGGGCTCACGGAAGGCGTCCCACACCTTGCCGTGCACGGTCTGGTGCGCGGCGTCCTCGGCGATGGCCCGTTCGACGACGGCCTTCTCCTCGTCGGTGAGCCACTTCGCGGCGCGCACGCTGTTGTCGAGGTAGAACAGGGTGGCCACACCGATGACGACGGCGGGTATGGCTTCGAGCAGGAACATCCACTGCCAGCCCTCCCAGCCGCGCACCCCCTGGAACGTGTCCATGATCCAGCCGGAGAGCGGGTTGCCGAAGATACCGGCCACCGGGATGGCGGACATGAACATCGCGATCACCCGGGCACGGCGGTGGGACGGGAACCAGTAGGTGCAGTACAGGATCACCCCCGGGTAGAACCCCGCCTCGGCGGCACCGAGGAGGAACCTGAGGACGTAGAACATCGCCTCGTTGCTGACGAACACGAACGACGCCGAGACCAGACCCCAGCTGATCATGATCCGGGCGATCCAGGCGCGGGCCCCGACGCGCTGCAGCATCAGGTTCGAGGGGACCTCGAAGAGGAAGTAGCCGATGAAGAACAGACCGGCGCCGAGGCCGTAGGCCGCCTCGCTGAACCCGAGGTCGTCGGACATCTGCAGCTTCGCGAAGCCGACGTTGACCCGGTCGAGGTAGGAGACGACGTAACAGAGGATGAGGAAGGGGACGATCCGTCGTACCACTTTGCGGTAGACGGCGTTCTCACGGTCGAGGGCGGAGACGTCGGACGCCGTTACTGGCATGGACATGGCGATCCTTCTGGGCGGCTCTGGGGAATTCTCTGAGGGGAGGGGTGTGCGTCACCACGCGGCGCCGAACGCGGACCTCAGTTCGTCGATCGCGGGGGAGGGGAGCGGCTCGGGACGACGGTCGGTCAGGAGCCAGAGACGTGCCGTCTCCTCGAGTTCTTCGAGGACGGCGAGAGCGGTGGCCGCGTCGGGACCCCACACCACGGGGCCCAGCCGGTCGAGCAGTACGGCCCTGATCGGCGTACGGCTCGCCGCGTACTCGGCGATGCGGGCGGTCACCAGGTCGGCCACGCGCGGGTCGCCGGGCCGGTGGTAGGGGATGAGCGGGACGTGCCCGACCTTCATCACGTAGTACGGCGTGAGGGGCGGGAGCACGTCGTCCTCGCTCCACACGCCGGCCAGGGTGAGGCCGACCAGGTGCGTGGAGTGGGTGTGGACGACGAACCGTGCCGTGGGGTCGGCGGCACAGATACGGCGGTGGAGCGTCAGGGTCTTGCTGGCGCGGTCGCCCGCGAGCTGCTCGCCACGGGCGTCGACCAGGGCGAGGCGCTCGGGGTGGAGGAACCCCAGGGCGGCGTCGGTGGGGGTGATCAGATGGGAGTCGCCGACCCTGGCGCTGATGTTGCCCGCGCTGGCGTGGACGTAGCCCCGGGCGAACAGGCTCGTGCCCACACGGACGATCTCGTGACGTGCCGCGTCGACGGCCGCGTCCTGTGCCGCTTCCTGTGCCGCGTCCTGAGCCGCTTCGGAAACGGAGTCCGGCTGCTCGGTCATGCGGTCTCCTCGTCCAGGTGGGCGAACGCGACGGTGAAGAAGTCGGGGCCACCGAAGTTGCCGGACTTGAGCGTGATGTGGAGCGTGTCCCCGCCGGGAAGGGACGCGGCGCACCACGGCACACCGGGGTCGATCTGCGGTCCGATCCGCAGCCCGGTGACGCCGAGCGCCTGGACGACCGCTCCCGAGGTCTCTCCGCCCGCGACGACGAGCTGCCGGACGCCGCGGTCCACGAGTCCCTGGGCGATGCGGGCGAGGGTGCCTTCCACGAGCTCACCGGCCTCGGCGGAGCCGAGCCGGCCCTGGACGTTCCGGACGGTGTCGGGCGACTCGGTGGAGTAGACGAGGACCGGCCCCTCGTCCAGGTGGGACTCGGCGAAGGCCAGGGCCCGGCCGACCACGTCCTCACCGGCCGCGACGCGCAACGGGTCCACGCTGTACGCGGGTTGACCGCTGCGCAGGTACCGCAGGACCTGGCCGTTGGTGGCGACGGAGACCGACCCCGAGACGATGGCCCGGTGGCCACCGGCCGGCGGCAGCTGCGCGGCGGCGCGGGACGGCTTGAACCCCCAGTTCGCGGGCAGGCCGACCGCCAGGCCCGAACCGGCGGTCACCAAGGGCAGGCCCTGCACCGCCGCACCCAGGCGCACGAGGTCGTCGTTGGAGACCGCGTCGACGACGGCCAACCCGAAGCCGTCCTCGCGCAGGGCCTCGATGCGGGCCTTGATGGCCTCCGCGCCATCGGCGACAACCGTGTGGTCGATCAGACCGACGGCTCGCGCGGTCTGCGCGCCGAGCACGGAGACCAGGTTGGAGTCGGTCATCGGCGTGAGCGGATGATGGCGCATGCCGCTCTCGCTGAGCAGCACGTCACCGACGAAGAGATGGCCCTTGAAGACCGTGCGCCCGTTGTCGGGGAACGCCGGCGTCGCGATCGTGAAGTCGGTGCCCAGCGCGTCCATCAGGGCCTCGGTGACCGGCCCGATGTTGCCCGCCGGTGTCGAGTCGAAGGTGGAGCAGTACTTGAAGTAGATCTGCTCGGCGCCCGCGGACCGCAGCCAGGCGAGCGCCCGGAGCGACGCCTCGACGGCGTCGGCGGCCGGGACGGTCCGCGACTTGAGGGCGATGACCACGGCGTCCGCGTCCATCTCCCGCTCGGCACCGGCCGGCGGTACGTCGATCAGCTGGACCACGCGCATGCCGGCGCGCACCAGGTTGTTGGCGAGGTCCGTGGCGCCGGTGAAGTCGTCGGCGACGCACCCGAGACGGATTCCCATGTCAGGCCTCCACCGGCTTGGGCAGGTCGATCCCCGGGAAGATCTTGATGACCGCGCTGTCGTCCTCGGCCCCCAGCCCGGACGCCGACGCCTGGAGGAACATCTGGTGCGCGGTGGCGGCGAGGGGGAGGGGGAACCGCTCGGGCCTGGCGGAGTCCAGCACGAGACCGAGGTCCTTGACGAAGATGTCGACCGCGGAGAGGGGGGTGTAGTCACCGGCGAGTACGTGAGCCATGCGGTTCTCGAACATCCAGGAGTTCCCGGCGCTGTGCGTGATGACCTCGTAGAGCGCCTCGGCGGGAACACCGGCCCTGATGCCGAGGGCCATCGCCTCGGCGGCCGCGGCGATGTGTACACCCGCCAGCAGCTGGTTCACGATCTTGACCTTCGAGCCGAGTCCCGCGCGGTCTCCCAGGCGGTAGACGGTGCTGCTCATCGCTTCGAGCACCGGGTCGGCGACGGCGTACGCCTCGGCGGAGCCCGACGTCATCATGGTGAGCTCACCGGTCGCGGCCCGCGCGGCGCCACCGGAGATCGGGGCGTCCAGGTAGAGCACGTCCTTCTCGGCCAGGCGTCCTTCGCATGCGGTGGACCAGTGGGGGTCGACCGTGGAGCACATCACGAAGACGGCGCCCGGACGGAGCCGGTCGGCCGCACCGTCGGCGCCGAACAGCACGGACTCGACCTGCGCCGCGTTCACCACCACGCCGACCAGGACGTCCACCGCGGCCGCCAGCTCACCGCAGGAGGCGAACGCCGTCCCGCCGGAACGCGCGAAGTCGGCGGCCACCTCCGGCCGCAGGTCGTGGACCCCGACGTCGTAGCCCGCGTTCCGCAGGCTGCGGGCCATGCCGAGACCCATGGCTCCTAGTCCCACCACACCCACACGCGGCCGTGCGGTCCTGCCCTGGTCGTTCATGCCCATCCTTGTCCTGCTGCTCTGCCGTCGGGGAGATCAGGTCATATGATGACCTGAGGATGCAGCTTGGGAGCCTGTGATGTGCATCACATCAAAAATCGGCGGGGCATCGCAGCGATGCCCCGCCGATGATCGTCGGACTCAGTACCGGACCCCGTACCGGACGCGGTTCCGGATTCAGTAAGGGACTACTCCCCGGACGGTGACGTCAGCGGGACGCCGAGCGCCACCGGTGTGCCGAAGTTCGGTGTGCCGTCGGCGTTCCAGGTGAACTTCTGCGCCCTGGTGGACCGGTTCATGTCACAGCCACCGCTCGCGGAGCTGTTGGCGTGGTAGACCATCCAGTCCTCGGTCCCGTCGGGCGACTTGAAGAAACCGTTGTGGCCGGGCCCGTACACGCCGTTGGCGTTGGACCTCTGGAAGACCGGGTTCGGTGACTTGACCCAGGAGGAGGAGTTCAGCGGGTCGCCGCCGTTGTACGTGAGCATCCCCAGCTTGTAGTCGGGCGTGGAGCAGTGGCTGGCGGAGTAGATGATGAACGTCTTCCCGTTCCGCTGGAGCACTTCGGCGCCCTCGTTGACCGCGCCGCCCACCGTCTCCCAGCTGTAGGTCGGGGTGGACAGCACCCGCCGGGTGCCGCTGGCCGTCCAAGGGTTCGACAGCGGCCGGATGAACATCGGCTGCGAGCCGTTGTAGAAGGTGCCGAGGAGGTAGAGCTTGCCGTCCAGCTGGAGGATGCCCGGGTCCAGCTCCCAGGTGTTGTCCTGGGTCGGGTCGAGCAGGTCGGCCTTGAAGCTGTACGGCCCCATCGGGTCGAGGCCGGCGCTCTCCAGGACGTGGATCCGCTGGGTGCCCAGGTCGTACGGCTCCCGCCCGGCCGTGTAGTAGAAGTACCACCGCTTCCCGTTGGGACCGTCCAGCAGGTGGAACTCCGGGGCCCACATGGTGCCCGCCCCGTTGGGCCGGGTCAGGTTGAAGATCACCTGTTCGGTGGCCGTGGCGAGCCCGGCCAGCGTCTTGGCCTTGCGCATGGTGATCGTCGAGTTCCAGGTCGTCGTGGCGAGGTAGTAGTGCCCGTCGTGGTACGTGAGCCAGGGGTCGGGCCCGCGCTGGGAGAGCGGGTTGGTGAAGGTGCCCGGGCTCGTGCCGCCGCCGGTGAAGCCGGGCAGCCGCCAGACCCTGCCGTTCGCGGTGGCGCACGGCAGTTGCACCAGGTTGGTGTTGGAGGCCGACGAGCCGCCGCTCGGGGTGACGCACTTGCCGGAGCTGACGGAGACCAGGTTGAAGGTCTTGTCGGTGCCGCTGACCGTCACGGGCGCGAGCCGCCACTGCTGGTTCGTCCCGCCGTGGCAGGGCCACTGGATGATCGCGGCGTTGTCCGCGGTGGAGGCGCCGTAGACGTCGACACACTGACCGGACTGGGTGGTGACCGTGTACGTGTCGCTCGTCCCGGAGACCGGGGTGAAGCCGAGGTTCTGGTTCGCTCCGGAACCGCACGAGAACGCGCGCAGCTGCGTCCCGTTGGTCGACGAACTGTTCGGCAGGTCAAGGCAGTTGCCGCCGTTCTGGTTCACCCCCGTCGAGGTGAACGTGACGGCCGCCGCAGCCGGTGGAGGCGCCACCAGGAAGGCGACCACCATGGTGAGTACGCCCAGGAGCGCGGAGAGACATCTGGAACGGGTCACGGGCCGTACACCTTTGCTTCGAGGAGGCCGACGGAGTTGGTGCCGTTACTGGTGAGCTGCACACGGAGCCGTGTGGTGTTCGTGGCGTCGAACGTGACGGTGTTGTACTGGTTCTTGGCCAGCGGGTAGCCGCTCGCACCGGGCACGTCGACGTAGGCGCTGCCGTTCCAGTACTGGAGCTTCCACGAGGCGGGCATGTCGATGCCCTGGTCGTCGTCGAAGAAGTACACCTCGGCCCTGTCGATCGTCTTCGCCGACGGCCAGGTCAGCTCGGCCCACTGCTGCCCGGTCTCCGGCCACGTGCCCCAGCGCGGATTCACGGTGTCGTTGGACGAGGGTGGGTCGATCCCGTCGTTGACGGCGGTGACGCTCTCCCAGGAGGAGGTGTACGACGCAGATGCCGTCGCGGACGTCGCCAGGTTGGCCGGTGGCTGGGCGCCGCCCCGGTTGTACACCTTGACCTCGGTGAGACCGGTCTTGGCCCCGGAGGTGTTGGTGGCCAGGACCCTGACGCGCTGGGCACTGATGTCCGGGAACCGCACCAGGTTGTAGTTGGCGCGAGGTGCGGCAGGGCTGTTGGTCTGGCTGGGGGCGTTCACCCATGAACTGCCGTTGTAGTACTGGACGGTGTACGCGGACGGAGCCCGGTAGGTGGTACTGGCCGGTCGGCTGTCCTTGAAGTACAGGCGCATCTCGTTGAGCGTGCGGGTGGTGCCGAAGTTGAGTTCGTACCAGTCCTGGCTGTTGGCGGAGGATCCGGCGCCCCAGAACGGTTCGTTGGTGGGGTACCCGTCGACGGCGCCCGAGACGGCGCTGCCGGATCCGGTGTGGGACGCGGAAACCGTCGCCCCGGAGGCGAGGTTGGTCAGGTCGGCGGTCAGGTCGACGCCTGCCTTGGCGAGCATGTCGACCATCTGGGGGCTGTCCTGCACCACCTGGTGGGGCGCCTTCAGCCCGGCGACGGCGGTGTGGTGGGTGACCGTGCCGTTCGTGGTGACGTCGCCGGTGGCCGGGTCCCAGGTGAAGGGTACGAGCGAGTTGACGGTTGCGGCCCGGGCGCCGTTGACGTAGATCGAGTAACCCTCCGGGACGCCGGGGTAGCGCACCACGCCGTCGGCCGGGTCGTCCCACACGATGCTCAGGTCGGCGCCCCGGTAACGGAGGTTGTTGACCGTGAAGTGACTCCAGCCGATGTCGATGGGGGAGAGCTCGACCTTGGCGTCATTGCGGGGCCGCAGTCCTGCGACGTCCTCGATGACGGTCCAGTTGCTGCTGCCGAGGATGTTGTGGTGGATCCAGGAGCGGTAGTTGATCGAGCTGCCGTTCCAGTCGGCCCAGAACTCGTTGGCGTCGGGCCACTGGGTGTTGCCGCCGATGTACTGCGCCCAGGTGTTCCAGTACAGGAGCTTCTTGTAGTCGGTCGCGCTCATCCAGGAGTTGGGGTAGTTGCGCAGCACCGAGGAGTAGAGCCGGAACTGGACGGTGGAGTTGATGGTGGAGAAGTTGTTGGAGCCCGGGTTCCCGGCGTCGGCCGCCGCCTTCTTGTCGACCTGGTTGGCCGTGTAGAAGGGGAAGACCGGGTACTGGGCCGGATCGTCGTACAGCCGCAGGGCCTGCTTGTACGTCGCGGTGTTGGGGACGGCTCCGACCGAGAAGGGGTAGTAGTTGTTGATCTCCTTCCAGGGCACCCACTCGTTGGTCGACTTCAGCCGGTGCTCGAACAACTGCCGGTTCGGGTTCCACAGCACGTTGACGATGGCGTCCTTGATCTGCGTCGCCAGCGTGCGCATCTCGGTGGCCTTGGCCGTGTTGCCGATCGCCTCGTAGGCCTGCGCGGCGGCGAGGGCGCCGCTGTACTGGTAGGCGGACTCGGCGCGGTCCATGTTGCCGGGCTTCCAGTGGAAGGAGACCGCGTCGGCATCGTTGCCCGTCAGGGCGCCCCAGTCGTACTCGATCAGCTTGTTGTTGTCGTGGTCGTAGTGCGCGAGCTGGCCCTTGACGTCGCCCTCCGCGTAGCGGGCCAGGTTGGCGGCGATGCCCGGCTGGCCGCCGTGGATCTGGTAGCTCTTCCAGGCGGCTTCGGCGATGTACTGCGTGTAGCTGTTGGACCAGTTCTCCGGGTCACCCGGATTGTCGAGGAAGCGGCCGCCCTTGGAGGTCTGGCCGACGCTCAGCCAGTCCCCGTACGCGTAGGCCGGGTTGCGCAGGTACTTGAGGTCGTCGATGTGCATCGGCTGGGTGAGCGCGATCGCGTTGTTGTAGCCGAGGACGCCCTCGGTGGAGGTGGGGAACTGGAAGGTCTGCCCGGGGATGTCGGCGTCGAGGTTGTTGAAGCGCATCAGCCACCAGCGGTAGTAGACGCTCTTCTTGATCGCGGGCTCGGGCACGTCGATGTAGGGCACGTTCTGCGCCCACCACCGGTTGTAGGCCCTGACGTGGGTGGCGAAGGCGGTGGCGGCCGAGTGACCCGCGTACGCGTCGTACTCCGTGCGGGACTCGGGGATCTCATCGGTGACGAAGCCCATCACGACCTTGGCGGTCACGGTGGCTCCGGCCGCGACGGTCACCGACCGGTTGAGTCCGCCGCTGGATACGGAGAAACCGTCGCCGGTGAGCCGGGGGCGGATGGTGGTGAGGTTGTTGTACGCGTTCACCTGCCCGGTCAGCTCGCTGCCGGTGCCCGTGGTGGCGTACGGCGAAGTCGCCCGCAACTGCAGCGTGGTGGAGGCGCTGCCGTTGTTCTTGATGGACAGGTTCGTCACGGCGACGTTGTTGTCGGTGATGAACTTCGTCTGGGTGACCGCGACGGAGCCGCCTGTGTGGACGCTCTTCCAGTGACTCGGCGCCTGCCAACGCTGGGAGACCTGTTCGGTGAAGGTGCCCGGGCTGATCGCGACGGTGTAGGCGTTGTTGTCGTTGATGCTCTCCCAGTAGGCGACCTTGCCGCCGAAGCCGAGCTTGGAGGGGTCGTGCTCCTTCATGAAGAGCGCCCGCCCGCGGCTCATCAACCAGGGGCCTGCCGGGTCGTTGCCGGAGCGGGCCAGCAGGCGGTCCATCCAGAAGTCGGTCCCCGAACTCTCCGCGTCGTAGATGGTCTTCATCATGTCGCCCGGTGTGTAGGCGGCGGGCGGGGCCGGGATCGCGGGGCCGTTGAAGGTGGGGAACCCGATGGTCTGCGCCGCGGCCGCCGGGGTCGCGGTGACGAGGGAACAGGCGCTGAGCACCAGAGCGACGAGGAGGCATCTCGTACGCCGGCGTCGTAAGAGGAGGACGTGCGGTCTTCTCATCGGATGCTCCCTGTTATGTCGTGTCCCTGACATTCGTGAGCGCATGAGGCTGACCTGAAAGGTTTTCGCAACGTAGAGGCGGACCCCCGCACTGTCAATGGGCGACGGTGAGGCGCATCCATTGCACGGCAAGGGCTTACCGGATGGGGCCAACCGGCCTACGTTGAGGCGGAGCAGGGAAGACAGTGCCTGAGACGACGGTGTTCCCCTGGCAGAAAAGGTTTTCACCACGATGGACTCTCCGCGACGACGGGCGACCACGATCACCGATGTGGCCACGCGCGCCGGAGTGTCGGTCGCGACCGCGTCCAAAGCGCTCAACGGCCGCAGCCAGGTCCGCGCCGAGACCTCGCGACGCGTCCTGCGGGCGGCCGAGGAACTCGGCTATCAGCCGAACGCGCTCGCCCAGAGCCTGATCTCCGGCCAGACCCGCACCGTCGGGCTGCTCACCAGCGACAGCGTCGGCCGTTTCGGCATCCCCGTGCTGCTCGGCGCGGAAGACGCCTTCGGCGCGGGGGAGATGGCCGTCCTGCTCTGCGACGCCCGCGGGGACGCCATCCGGGAGCGGCACTACCTGCGCACACTGCTGGCCCGTCGCGTCGACGGGATCATCGTGGTCGGCGAGAGCACCGATCCACGACCGTCCATCAGCCTCGATCTGCCCGTGCCCGTCGTCTACGCCTACGCGCCCTCCGACGACCCGCAGGACGTCTCGTTCGTGCCCGACGACGTCGGCGGGGCCCGCATCGCCGTCCAGCACCTGCTGACCGTCGGCAGGCGTCGCATCGCCCACATCACGGGTCCCACCCACTACCGCGCCGCCCAGGACAGGGCGGTCGGCACCATCGAGGCCCTGGAGGAAGCGGGACTCACCCTCGCCGGCGGCCAGGCTCTTTTCGGTGCCTGGTCGCGGCGTTGGGGGCGGCAGGCAGCCGAGATCGTGCTCGCCGGCGACCCGGAGATCGACGCAGTGTTCTGCGGCAGCGACCAGATCGCCGCGGGGTTCGTCGAGGCGGTCCGAGAGCGGGGCCGCCGGGTTCCCGACGACGTGGCGGTCGTCGGATACGACAACTGGGAGGTCCTGTCGGCCGAGACAAGGCCCCCGCTGACCACGATCGACATGAACCTGGAAGTCCTCGGCCGCACGGCCGCCCAGCATCTGTTCGCCGCCATCGGCGGCCGGGCGGCCTCGGGAGTGCACCGCATGCCGTGCAGCCTGACGATCCGCGACTCGACGATGCCTCAGTAGAAGACGATGCGTTCGCCGGGAAGCGGCGTCAGGCGATGGATGCCGAAATGACGGCGGAGACAGCGAGGTTGCAGGACGCCGTCACCCAGACCGCGGGGTGAGGCTCTGGCTCGACCAGCGTCGCGCCCAGCCGCCCCGGCGTGATCAGGTCCACCACCAGGAACGCCACGGCCATCATCACCAGCCCCAGCAGCCCGAACGCCGCGGTCGAAGCCAGTCCCTTGCCGAAGTCGTCGTACGTCGTCCAGATGGAGGTGAACACGATGCCACCGATCCCGAGCAGCGAGGAGCTGAGCACCATGGCGGCGTTGCGGTTGCGCTCCTGCCAGATCTGTCGGCCGAGCTTTCCGGGCGTCAGCACGTCGACCAGGACGATGCCGAGGACCAGCAGGACCAGGCCCAGGCCGCCGTAAGCGGCTGCCCGGCCAAGTCCGTTGACGATGTCGCTCATGGGGTTGCCGACTCCAATGGCGTGAGAGATCGTGAGTGATCGCGGTCAAGGAGAGGCAAAATGTAGCGCATGCGTTCGGCCCCCGGACCGGCGCACTCAGTCTTCCCGCACGTTCACGTATCTGCTACGCGGGCCGTACGGCGCTGTGGACGTTCCCTTCCCCGGCGGCGACCACCAGATCCTCGCGGATGACGGCTCCAGGGGCGGGCGCGTGGATCACCGTCCCCTCACCGGTGTACAGGCCGACGTGGCGGGCATCGGCGTGGTAGAAGACCAGGTCGCCGGGCTGGAGGCTGGTGAGCGGCACCGGTGTTCCGGCCAGGGCCTGGTCCCCTGCGGCGCGCGGGAGGTCGACGCCCGCGGTCCTCCAGGCCGCCCGGGTGAGGCTGGAGCAGTCGTAAGCGCCCGGACCGGTCGCACCCCAGACACATGGCTTGCCGGTCTGCGCCCGGGCGAAGGTGACCGCTGTGAGGCCCCTGCCGCCGACGGCGGAGACGGGCGGGCTCGGTGCGGCCCCTCGGCCCGTGTCCGCGCCCCATGTGCCTTCGGTGACGGGGGCGTTGACGGTCGTCAGTGTGGCCGGTGTCGTCAGTGGGGCTTCCGGAGATGTCACCGGCTGGGGGAGTGGCTGAGTCGGCGGGGGAGGCAGGAGCTGCGGTATCTCGGGCGGCGCCTCCACGGTCACGGTCGGCGTCGCTGGGGTGGCCACCGGAGGTGCCAGGGTCATTGCCGGCTCGAGGGCGAGAGCTGGTCCCGCGGTGGTCTCCGCCGGGGCGAGGGGAGGCCGAGGCGCGGGTGCGGCGGACAACTCCGTTACGGGGTTGTCCAGTTGCTTGAGAGGAATCGCGGGACCGGCCGGCCGGCTCTCCGCTGGTCGCGTGGCGGGAGCCGCGGTCGGTTGTGGTGGCATCCGGTCGGCGGGGAGGACGGCCGGCACGGTCGGGCCCAGCAACGCGCGGGTGGCGTCGAACCACCGGCTGGTGAAGGCGCCGGCGCCAGGGTCCGAGGCCCGGCGCGTCTGCCGGCCCGGTGAGGGGATGCGGTCGGCCGGCCTTGTGGTCCTGGCGCGGGTCGCGTTGAACTTCCCGGTGGTGGACTCGGCGTGGTCGTACAGGTAGTTGACCCGCTGACTGATCTCGTCACGGCTGGGCTCGCTGTCTGTCGGCCCCAGGTTTCGCTCCCGCGCCATCGAAACGTTCTCCTCCGCACACCGCTGTCGGTGCTGTTGCTGCGGCTGGGGTTGAGCAGGCGTACGCCAACCCAGCCGAATTGTGCTTGGAGTGTGAAAGTTTAATGGAGTCGCAGGTGCGTCCATGCGGCGACCCGTTATAGCCCGTGCTCCCGGCCGTGCGTACGGGGCGGTCGCCCGCGCGCGACCAGACACGCCGGTACGGCCGCGGCGGCGCCGATGTACAGCAGCGCCGGGTAGCCGAGGCCGTGCACGACATGGCCCCCTACGGCTCCCGCCAGGGACAGACCGACGAACAGCGCGCTGTTGTTCCACGACAGCACCGCGGTCGCCTGCTTGGGGAACATGTCGGTCAGGTGGCGCTGCTGGGCAGGGAAGAACGCGTACCCGGCCAGCGCGAAGAGTGCCAGCGCGCAGGCCAGTGCCCAGGTGACCGGGTAGACCAGTGCCACCGCGACCTCCAGGACGGCTGTCAGCGCCAGTGCTGTCCTGGTGACCGGTACCGCGCCCACCCGGTCGGCGAACATGCCCCCCACCTGGCCGCCGATGACGGCGCCGACCCCATAGGTCACGAGCAGCCACATCACGGCGGTCGCCCTGCCGTCGGAGTGCAGCGCGACGCCCAGAAAGGTATAGAGGCTGTAGACGGAGAAAGCCCACAGGGCGGTGACTGCCACGGAGGACACCGCGGGGCCGACTCCTGTTCGACCGCCCCGCACCGGGGTCTTCGTCCGTACGTCTCTCGCGGCCCCCGGTCCGGAACGCCAGACGAACGCATTGGGCAACGCCAGCAGGAGCGTGCCCGCGGCGAGGATGACGAAGGTGGCCTGCCAGCCCACGTGCCGTCCCAGAAGCGCCCCCGCGGGGGCGCCGACCCACAGGGCGGTCAGCAGGCCCGCCCCCACCACGGCCAGCACCTGGGCCCGTGCCTGGGGCCGTGCCCGGGAACTGACCAGCGCGTACACGGTGGGGCCGGTGGCGGCGGCCGCGATCCCCGCCACCACACGGGCCAGCAGCAGCCAGCCGAAGTCCGGCGCCAACGCGGTGGCCGCATTGGCCACCGAGAACAGCACCAGGGCAACCACCAGGACGGCCGCACGGTCGCGGCGGTCGGAGAGCCGTCCGGCGAAGGGCGAGGCCACCACGTACGCGATGGAGAAAGCCGTGACCAGCAGGCCGGCGGTGGCAGCGGAGACACCGAGCGACGCGGCGATGGCCGGAAGCAACGGCGCCACCACGAACAGGTCGGTCCCCACGAGGAACTGAGTCAGCCACGCCAGGGCGACCAGCCCGGCCGACAGGCCGACCGCTCCCGCCGCCGGTCCGTCACTCGTCGATGCCATGACCTGAAGCTAGGTCCGCGGCCGAGAGGCCGCCCACCGACGCCCCGCGAGGAGTACGGCGACCCTACGAATGGCCGTTCGTCCACCCGAAGGTTGCCCGGTGGCGACACGGAAGGCCCGGTGCCAGGCTAGGAGATGAGTGTCGTAGCGCTGCGTCGCCCTCTCCGTACCGCATTGAACCATCTGTTCGCGGGAGGTCGAATTACCGTGAGAAGGCACGCTTCACACACCAGAACCGCGTTGACTCTCGCTGCGGCCGGCGTTCTTGCGGCCACCCTCGTGCCCGCTACCGCGTCGCGGGCCACGGCCGGGTCGGAATGCGCCGACGCTGCGGCATTCTACGACCAGAGCCCGGGAGGTGGCACCGGCTCCGTCGGGACGCGGGACGCCGTGGTCTGTCTCATCAACGCCGAGCGCGCACGGCACGGGCTGGCGCCGCTCACGTACAACCAGAACCTGACCAACGCGGCGTTCCAGCACACCGACCAGGCGGTGCGCCTGAAGTGGTGGGGGCCCGGTAAGGACTCGCACACGAACCCACAGACGGGCTCGACGCCGCAGAGCCGTATCAAGGCCGCGGGCTACTGCCCGAACCCCCGGTCCTGGAAGGTCAGCGAGATCACCTACACCGGGTGGGGCGGCTCGGGCACACCACGCGCAGCCGTCAACTGGTGGGTGAACGTCAGTACATGGGGGCACCGCCAGATCGTCCTTGACCCGTCGCTGAAGGAGATCGGGCGCTGGGCCCTGGGAGGCGCGGCCGACCCGGCCGGCGCCAACGCGAGCGGGGCCGGAACCTACGTGGTGACGTTCGGGAGCTGCCAGCCTGCCTGAGCTTCTCCAGCCGAATCAGGGAGTCAGGGCATCACCGCCGATCAAGGGGCAGCGATGGACATGCACCAAGAACATGACGACCACCACGACGACACGACTCTCGGCACTCACGGCATGCTGCTTCTCGGCGGAGAGGTCTTCTACATGTCGCACCTGCCGATGTTCATGTCCCCGCACAACTTCCAGGTCATCCTGGAGGTGAGCCTGGACGACACGGTCGGCTCGGCGATCCGCTCGCATCGACATGTCGTGCCCGAAGAGCCGTACGACACGTTCGTTCCCGAGAGGTTCCCGATGAGCGAGCTGGATCCACTCGGTTCCGGTCCGCGGCGCACGTCGATGAGGGGCAAGATCGTCTGCGGGCACTTCGAGCGGAAGGGCAGACACCACCCGCCGCTGGCCGCGCGCACCGTCGTGGCCGTCGAGAGCGTCGTGCACTTCGCGGAGCTCGATGTGCACGCGGAGCACCAGGAGGACGGCGAGCTCGCCTACCTCTGCTTCGGCCGCGGAGGCCGGCTGCACCTCGCTCATGCGATCACCGCGGCGCCGGACTTCGACCAACTGCTCACGGTCCGAGCGGTCCCCGGCACAGCCACCAACCTGCTCGGAGAACGGCTGCCCGACGACGAAGCCACCCTCGAGAAGTTCTTCGCGGAGCGCTTCGCCGTGGCCGAACGGGTCCGCGTTCTCGGGCGGACCGACGGACCGGACCAGCGGGTGGTTCCCCCGGAGACCGCTGACGGGGCGTTCTCCATCGCACCGCCGAGCGGCTTCCACGGGTTTCGCGTGCAGTTGGAGGCGCAGGAGGAGCCGTACATGGAGACCGGAGACCTGGGCAAACCCGAGCATCATCACGGCTGACCCCAAGTGACCCCATGAACCCCTGCGGCCTGGAGCCGCAGGGGTTCATACCGTCTTCATGCCGTCAGCGCTGTTGGGTCGGGCTGATGTTCTGGTTGGCGTGGAAGAGGTTGTACGGGTCGTACGTCCGCTTCACCTGCGCGAGCCGGTCGTAGTGGTCGCCGTAGGTGGCCCGGACGCGCTCCTGGCCCTCGCCCTCGCCCATGAAGTTCACATACGCGCCGCCCATGGAGTACGGGTGCATGCTGTCCCAGTATTCGACGCACCACTGCTTGATGGAGTCGGCGTTGGCCGGGTCGGGGTCGACACCGGCGAAGACGCCGGACCAGACGGCGTCCCGGTAGCTCCACGCCGTGTCGTCGCGGCCCACCCGGTGGGCGGCCGCGTCGACCGGGTAGAGGTGCATCAGCGAGAGCGGAGTGGGGAGGTTCTCGCCGTACTCGAGGTGCACGTCCAGAGCGGCGTCGTGGACGCGGTCGAAGAAGTCGCCGCGCCAGTACCACTGGTACCCGGTGGGGATCAGGTCGTCGAACATGCCCTGGAGGGCGGGGTACGGCATCGGCGTCGCGAAGTGGAAAGCCGGCGGCCCGGGTTCGTGCACCACCGCGAGAGTCTCGTCGAGGCGGTTCAGGTCGCCCGTGTGACACCACACGATGCCGCAGCTCTTCCGCCCGTGGAGTTCCTCGGGGAACGGTGGGCCGGGCGGGATGGTGAACAGCATGAAGAAGCCATAGACGTCCTCGGGAGCCTGCGGGAGGAAGTCGCGGTACCACGCCAGCACCTCGCGGGTGCGCTCGACCGGCCAGACGGTGATCCCTGCTCCGACGGTGTCCACCGGGTGGAGGCGGTAGGTGAAGGAGGTCACGATGCCGAAGTTGCCGCCGCCGCCACGCAGGGCCCAGAACAGGTCCGGATGGTCGGTCTCGTTCGCTGTGACGAAGCTGCCGTCGGCCAGTACGACGTCGGCTGCCAGCAGGTTGTCCACGGTCAGGCCGTACTTGCGGGTGAGGTAGCCGTGGCCGCCGCCGAGGGTCAGACCCCCGACGCCCGTCATGGAGATGATGCCCGTGGGTGTGGCCAGCCCGAAGGAGTGGGTGGCGTGGTCGAGGTCGCCCAGGTGACTGCCACCGCCGACCTCGGCGGTCCGCGCGGCGGGGTCGACACGCACCCAGCGCATCGGTGACAGGTCGATGGTGACGCCGTCGTCCACCAGGCAGAGGCCGGGCCCGCTGTGTCCGCCGCCCCGGACGGCGAGTTCCAGACCGTTGTCGCGGATGAAGGCGAGCGCGGACATGACATCACCGGCATCCCTGCACGGTACGAGGGCGGCGGGATGCTTGTCGATCATCGCGTTGTAGACCTTGCGGGCCTGGGTGTACTCGGCGTCCTGCGCGCAGATGACCGGCCCGCGCAGTTCGGTTCGCATCGCTTCCAGAGTTGCGCTCTCCATGGCGATCTCCTGGGAGAAGGAGAGGGAGGTCTGAGAGGGTGAGGAGCCTGGGGGCGGGCGTTCACCACCCGCCGGCACAGGCTGACGCCGACGATGCCCTGAAACGGGTCAGGGCATGTCGACCACGGCGATTGCCGGACGCGTCACGACGAGGCCGGATCAGGCCACGCGCCGCTCGCGCTGCTCGGGCTCTTCCTCCTCGTCCGGCAGGTGCACATCGTCGACGGAGATGTTCACCTCCACCACTTCCAGGCCGGTCATCCGTTCCACAGCGTTGACGACGTTGGCGCGTGCGTCCCTGGTGATGTCGGCGATGGAAGCGCCGTACTCGACCACCACGTCAAGGTCCACAGCCGTCTGGCGCTCTCCGACCTCCACACTCACGCCCTGGGTGATGTCGCCGCCGCTACCAGGTACGCGCTCTCGCATGGCTCCGAACGCCCTGGCCATCCCTCCGCCGAGGTTGTGAATCTCGGGGATCTCCCGGGCTGCCATGCCGGCGATCTTCGCTACGACCCTGTCTGCGATAGTGACGTCCCCGCGCATCCCCGGAGGAACGTCGCTGCCCTTGCGGCCCTGCAGTGTTGTTCCCTTCCCGTCCCGCGATCTCGTCGGCGTCTTGGCGCCGCGATCCGTGCTCTCCGACATGGCAGTCACCTCGCGATCATGGGCAAGTTCACCAGCTTCTACTCAACCAACCTAACCCCAATGGGGCACAAAGGGTAAAAGAGGTGTATTGGGTGACTGGTCTGTACCTGTGGGTGGACCCTGCTGACGGTCGGCGTGCCGCCCTTGCCGCGTAACCGTGCCGGTGTCACTCCTGGGCGCCAGGCAACGGCCGACCGTCAGCTCGGCTCCCCCCGAACCCGATTATTGCACAGTGCAAAATGCGGTCGCAGCGGTTCTGCTCGTTCGCAGTGGATTTCCTGAGAAGTTCCCAGGAGTTTCCTTGGAGCATCGCTCGGCGAGGCAGTCGGGGGCGGTCCCAGCGCGCCGGTGAGGCGGCGGCTGGGTCCTTGGGGCGCCGACAGGGACCGGTCGGCCGTTACGGCCCCTACTTGGCGGGGGCGACGGCTTCCTCGACCTCCTCGAGGGTCTCGGCGTCGACGAGGCCGGTGTCCTCCAGGACCTCCATGTGGTCCAGGACGGTCTGGTTGGCCTGGCGGGCGTGGCGCCGGACGAGGTCGTTCTGGGTGGACGCACGGACCTCGGCGATCGTGGCGAAGATCTTGCCGTGCGAGGAGCGCAGGACGTTGGCGAAGAGCTTGTCGAACTCTTCCCCCTGGGCGTTCTTCAACTGCTCGACCCAGTCCTGCTGTTCCTCGGTGGCCTCGTTGGGCAGCTCGACATCCAGGATCCTGGCGTCCTCACGCACGAGCTGGTCGAGCTTGCTGTGACCGTCGAGAAGATGGTCCCCGGCGCGCTTGACCTGCTCGCTGGAGGCGTTGGTCTGGGCGAGCCGGCCGGCGGGGATCTCCCACAGTCCGGCCTGCCGCACCTTCACCAGGAACTCGCGGTCGACGTCCGTGACGGTCAGGACGTCTCCCTCCTGGGCGCTCCCGGCCAGCTCTGAGCCGCCTGCGCCGACGGTGTGTCCACCGGCGTGCTGAGGCTGGCCTGCTGCTGTCGGGCTGGCTGAGGCTTCGCCGCCGACCCTGATCGCGATGACGGCGCCTGCGATGACGGCGCAGACGGCGGCGATGATCGCGATCGTCCGTGCTGATGCCCGCGTGGGTGTCGCGTGACGGTTCCCATGCATGTGGTTCTCCCGCTGGGTGAAGAGTGATTCCTCCAGGACAGTCGGAGTGGACACCTGTTGCGGCTGGCACGGCACGCAGGGAGAGGTACGGATGGGGTCGCGGTTATGTTCAAGGGCCGGTCAAGAGACAGTTGGCTCCGACTGGGTGGAGTCCTGTGCGTCCCGTGTGTCCGCAGCGGTGTAGAAGACCGAGGAACCCTGCTTGGTGCGCTGCGCACGGCTCTTGGCGACCAGGCCCTCGAGGGTGGTGCGCACGACCGTGGTCTGGATACGGCGGTCAGGATGAGCCTGGCCGAGCGCGGTGGCGACCTCCGCGGCGGAGCGGGGTTCGCTCTGTTCGTTGAGGTGGCGGCGGATCAGCTCGACGAGGGTGGGCTTGGCTGCCTCCGTGGCTGCGGCGGTGGCCGTGGAGGCGTCCTTGGCTTTGTCGTTGGCCTTGTCCTTGGCCGTCTTGCTGCCTCGGGGGGCCGTGGTCTTCTTGGCAGTGGCCTTCTTGGCGGGGGCCTTCTTGTCGGCCTTCGGTTTGGCGGCGGTCTTCTGGCGAGGTACGGAAGGTGTTACGACGTCTTCGGCGCTGGGCGCAGGCTTTGACGCGGTTGACGCGGGGGTGGCGGCGCCGAGTGCCTTCCGCATGTCCAGCAGCACGGTGTGGTCCTGTTGCAGCGCCTCGAGTTGGCCTTGCAGGGCCTCGATCTCCCCCCGGAGCCGGTCCTGCTCCTTGTCGTTGCGCTCGAGATCGGCGGCGACCTGGGCGGTGTACTGCGCCTTGAGGTCAGTGATCTCCAATGACGTTTCTGTCATGGCGGTTCCCCTTCTCCGAAGGACTGCGCTGTTGGCGACGGATGTTACTCACCATGGACCTCGCTGGTGGCGATGTCGCCGAGTGCGTTCGCGGCCCCCATGCCCAAAGATGCGGCCGAGCGGAAGCGCGGGAACAATGAGAACGTACCAGCGGTGTGGTGAGAGATGCCTGGTGAAAGGTGCAGGACATGCGCGCCTCGCTGATCCAGCTCGAGGTCTCGGACCCGGGATCGCCCGACGAACGCAGGGCACACGCCGCCGAGTTGGTCCGCGCCCGGGCCGGTGACGACCTCGTGGTGCTGCCGGAACTGTGGACGACCGGCGCGTGGGCCTACGACGCGTGGCAGGCGGGAGCGGAGACCGTGGACGGTCCGGCGGCCGTGGACAGTCCCACCGTGCGGGCCATGTCCACCGCGGCCGGGTCCGCGGGGGTGTGGCTGCACGCCGGGACCGTGGTGGAGCGCGCTGACGACGGTTCGCTCTACAACACCGCACTGCTCTTCGACCGGACGGGCGCCCTGCGCCGCACGTACCGCAAGATCCACCGCTACGGCTTCGACACCGGTGAAGCCGTATGGATGGCCGCGGGCCGGGACGTCGTGACGCTCACCACCGAATTCGGCGACCTCGGCCTGGCCACCTGCTACGACCTGCGCTTCCCCGAGCTGTTCCGTGCCCTGGTCGAGGTGGGGACACAGATCCTCGTCATCCCCTCGGCATGGCCGGCCACGCGCCGCGAGCAGTGGCGCATCCTCTGCCGCGCACGTGCCGTGGAGGAACAGGCGGTCGTCCTCGCGTGCTGCTCGGCGGGCACCCACGCCGACATGCACCAGGCCGGCGGCAGTCTGATCGTCGACCCCTGGGGCGCGGTGCTCGCCGAAGCCGGACACGACGAGGAAGTGCTCACCGCCGACATCGACATGGACGCGGTGACGACGCTCAGGAGGGAACTGCCCGTCCTCCAGGACCGGATCCTCGGTATCCCGGCGCCCGAGGGCGGGATTGCCCCTCTTCGCCGGGTGTGAGACGTTGTGTCGGAGCCCGAACATGTGGCTCCCGGACGAGGGGTGCCGTACCCGGAGTGCGACAAGACGGCCCGCAGGAGGGCTGTCATGTCATGGTTCGTTCTTGCCGTCTCGGGAGTTCTGGAAGCTGTGTGGGCCACGGCCCTGGGGAGGACCGAAGGCTTCAGCCGGCTCGGCCCCTCACTGGTCTTCGTCACCGCCCTGTCCGGAAGCATGGCGGGACTGGCCTATGCGATGAGGGACCTGCCGGTCGGTACCGCGTACGCGGTGTGGGTGGGCATCGGCGCGGTCCTCACCATCCTCTACGCGATGTCCACCGGGCAGGAATCGGTGAGCGCACCGAAGGTCTTGTTCCTGACACTGATCGTCGGCAGCGTGATCGGACTCAAGCTCGCCCACTGAGTCCTCGCTCCGTCAACGTCCTTGTGTGTTACCGCAGTTGATGACCGGTGGCCGCTATGCTCAGGCCCGTTCGAGTCAACGATGACCGGTGGACGCCCAGACCGCCGGGAAGGAAACGTGAGAGCGCGTGATGTCCGGAGATGGCGATCAGCAGGCGGCGACGCGTTCGGAACGTGGTTCAGGACGGCTGGTCGCCGGCAGATATCTGCTCCACGATGTTCTCGGCAGAGGCGGCATGGGCACGGTCTGGCGCGCCCACGACCAGTTACTGGACCGGCCGGTCGCCGCCAAGGAACTGCACATCCTCACCCACAGCGATGAAGAGCACCGCATCCGGATGCGCCGCGCGATGCGTGAGGCGCGCGCGGTCGCCCGGGTGCCGCACCCGCACGTGGTGGGCGTCCACGACCTGGTCGAGTCCGAGGACCGGCTGTGGATCGTCATGGAACTCGTCGAGGGACCTTCGCTGGCCCAACGCATCGCCCAGACCGGACCCCTCACCCCTGAGCGCACCGCCGTCCTCGGTCTGCAACTGCTCGACGCGCTGGAGGCCGTGCACGAGGCCGGCACCCTGCACCGCGACGTCAAACCCGCCAACGTACTGCTGCGTCGCGACGGCGACGCCGTCCTCACCGACTTCGGCATCGCCGCGCTGGACGACGGTGAGTTCCTGACGACCACCGGCGAACTGGTCGGCTCCCTCGAGTACATGGCGCCCGAGCGGGTCATGGGATCGCAGACCGGTCCGGCCTCCGACCTGTGGTCCCTGGGAGCGACCCTCGCCACAGCATGCGGCGAACAGTCCCCGTTCCGCAGGCCGACGCCCCCCGTGACCATGCACGCGGTGGCCTACGAGGAACCCGTCCTCTCCGAGCGACTCGGCCCACTGCGGCAGGTCGTCGAGGCGCTGTTGCGGAAGTCCCCGGACGAGCGCCCTTCGGCGGCCGGTGCGCGGTCCGCGCTGCGGCGCGTCGCGGCGGGGGAGGCGGCCCCCGGGCCGTTGCCGTCGGCGACCGTGCGTGTGTCGCGGCCTTCGGCCCCGTTGGCCGACGCGGACACCGTGACCAGGGGCCAGGAGCCGCTCGTCGCGGCCGGGGCGGCCGTGCCCACGGCGGTGCACACCACGTCACTCGGGGCCGCGTACGGGCAGTCGTCCCACCCGAGCGGGCGGAAGCGGCTGGTGTGGTCACTGGCCGGTGCGACGGTGCTGGCAGCGGGCGTCGGGGGCGGTCTCTTCCTCACCGGGGTGCTGCCGCTCAAGGAGGACCCGAAGACGACGACCACCAGTCAGGTCGTCCGGTCCACGGACGGCTGGCAGTCGGTCGCAGCCGTCCCTGTCCGGAAAGGAGACCGGATCGCCCTGCGGTTCACCTCGGGGAAGTGGACGGTCGACTACCGGAACCATCCCATGACCGGACCGACCGGCTACAACGCGGTCATCGACAAGTCTCTGGAGGGCGCGAAGAGCTGCAAGATCAAGCCGGCGGTGCCGTTCGGCACGCTGCTGGCGCGCTTGGAGGGCGAGAAGAACTTCCCCGTCCACGCCGTCAGGCGGAAGCTGAGTTTCCAGGCGACTGGCGACGGCACCCTGCAGCTGGGCATCAACGACGCCGCCGGGGCCTGCTCCGAGGACAACAGGGGCACGATGACCGTGCAGGTGAGCATCACCCACCAACCCTGACGAGCTTCCGACGGGTTCAGTCGGCGGCGCAACTGTCGCCGATCGCCTTGTCCAGAATCGTCAAGCCGAGGGACAGTTCGTCCTCGGTGGCGGTGAGCGGCGGCGCCATCCGCAGGACTCCGCCCATGCCGGGGAGCTGGACGATGTTCGTGTGCAGGCCGAGTTCGAGGCAGCGCCGGGTGACCCGCGCGCCCAGCGCGTTCGAGGTCTGCTTCGTCTCGCGGTCGACGACGAGTTCGAGGCCGGCCAGCAGGCCCCGGCCGCGGATGTCACCGACGATCGCGTGCCGCCCGGCGATGTCCGACAGGCCGTCGCGGAGGAACGCGCCGAGCGACCGTGCCCGCTCGTCGAGCCTGTCGCCGATCAGGACGTCGAGGACGGTGTTGCCGACCGCGGCCACCAGCGGGTCGGCGACATGCGTGGTGAAGAACAGGAACCCGCGCTCGTGCGCCTCCCGCTCGATCTCGGCGCTGGTGATCACGGCCGCGAGGGGGAGTCCGGCACCGAGTGTCTTGGACAGCGTGAGGATGTCGGGCACGACGCCGTCGCGTTCGAACGCGTACCAGGTCCCGGTACGGCAGAGGCCGGTCTGAGCCTCGTCGAGGATCAACAGCATGCCGCGTTCCCGGCATTTCTCCCGCAGGGCCGCGAGATACCCGACGGGCGGCTCGATGATTCCGCCCGAGCTGAGAATCGGCTCGACGAGGCACGCCGCCAGGCTGCCGGTCGACTGGGCGTCGATCAGGTCGAAGGCGAAGTCCAGCTGGCGACGCCAATCCAGCGAGCCGTCGGCCGTGGTGAAGTCGGGCCGGTACGCGTTCGGCACGGGGAGGGCGAAGTTGCCGGGCGCGGCCGGGCCGTAGCCCTTGCGCCCCGCGCTGTAGGTGGCGGACGCGGCGCCTTGCGTCATGCCGTGCCAGGACCGCGCGAACGAGACGATCTCGTGCCTGCCGGTGACGAGCTTGGCCATCCGGATCGCGGCCTCGTTCGACTCGGCGCCGGTCGTCAGCAGCAGTGCCTTCTCCAGCGGCGCGGGCAAGGTGTCGGCCAGCCGCCGGGCGAGGTCGACCACCGGGCGGCTGAGCATGCCGCTGAAGAGGTGGTCGAGGGTCGCGACCTGCCGCTGGACGGTCGCGACGACCTCCGGGTGCGAGTGGCCGAGGATCGCGCTCATCTGGCCGGAGGTGAAGTCGAGGATCTTCCGGCCGTCCTCGGTGAACAGGAAACTCCCGGCGGCGCGGTCGATGATCTCGTGGGTGAACTCGCCGCCGTAGCGTACGAGATGCCTCTCGGCATCGGCCCAGAAGGTTTCGGTGGACGGCGGGGAGGTGGGCGACAGTGGGGAAGTGGGCGAAGCAGCCATGTCGCCGACGGTAGGTCCCGCTCGAGCGACACGTCCATCTCACGATTCCGGCTGTCCTGTTCGGCAGAACCGCACAACAATGTTCGCGTGATGAACCCGTGGAGGCTGCGGCTGCTGAGCCTGCTGGACACGCTGGGCACCGTCCGTGCCGTCGCCCAGGCCGCCAACCTGAGTCCGTCGAGCGTGTCTCAGCAGCTCGCGGTGCTCGAGGCCGAGACCCGCACACAGCTGCTGGAACGAACGGGACGCCGGGTGCGGCTGACCTCGGCCGGGCTGATCCTCGCGCGGCGGGCGCGGGCGATCCTCGATCACATGGACAGCGTCGAGGCGGAGCTGCGCGGGTTCGGCGAGGAACCGTCCGGCCTGGTGCGGCTGGGGGCCTTCCAGAGCGCGATCCACACCATGGCCGTGCCGGCGGTGACCCGTCTGGCGCGAGAGTATCCGCACCTCGACGTCGAACTGCTGGAGCTGGAGCCCCACGCGAGCATGCCCGCGCTGCGCGGCGGCGACGCGGACGTCATCATCACGACCACGGACTTCGACGAGCTGCCGCTGGGGCCGGACCTCGACCTCGTGCCGCTGGCCACGGACGAGATCCTGCTGGTGGTTCCGTCCGGTCATCCCGCGGCCGGGCGCGGTGCCGTGGACCTCGCGGCCTACGCGGACGAGCCATGGGCGTTCGACACGCCACAGTCGTACATGGCGAACCTCGCGCTACGACTGTGCCGGCAGGCGAGGTTCGAGCCGCGAGTGGTGTGCCGGTTCAGCAACTACATGATGACCCTGCAGCACGTCGAAGCCGGGCTGTCGATCGCGCTGCTGCCCGGCCTGGCGGTCGACCGTCGTTATCGCGTCGACACCAGGGAACTCGCGACTCCCGTGACCCGCACGATCACCGCGGCGATCCGTCGTGGCTCACCGCCTCGCGCGGCCGTGAGCGTCGTGCTGGACGCGCTGCGTCACAGCCCGGACCCGGAGCCTGCCGGCTCGTGATCGATTCCGGCGAGCAAGCGTCCAGAAGTCGTTCCCGTCGTGCCTGGCGCTCCCTGTCCGGGCGGCTGCGAACCGGACCACCACTTCCAGTGACGCGCTGATGTCAAGGGAGCGGGACCTGTCGGCCGACGTCCTTCACTAAAGTGGCTGCGCCAGTTACCGGCGATCCGTGGATCAAGTGAGGTAGTCGCGAACCATGCCGACCGAAACGTTTGAGTTCCAGGTAGAGGCCCGTCAGTTGCTCCAGCTGATGATCCATTCGATCTACTCGAACAAGGACGTCTTCCTCCGTGAGCTCGTCTCCAACGCCTCCGACGCGCTGGACAAGCTGCGCCTGGCCGCGCTGCGGGACGACTCACTCGACGCCGACGTCTCCGACCTGCACATCGAGCTCGAGATCGACAAGGACGCGCACACGCTCACGGTGCGGGACAACGGCATCGGGATGTCGTACGACGAGGTCGGCCAGCTCATCGGCAAGATTGCCAACTCCGGCACGGCCGAGTTCCTCCGAGAGCTGCGGGAGGCCAAGGACGCGGCCGGCGCGGAGGGGCTGATCGGTCAGTTCGGCGTCGGTTTCTACTCCGGCTTCATGGTGGCGGACGAGATCACCCTGCTGACGCGTCGCGCGGGCGAGACCGAGGGCACCCGCTGGACGTCCCGCGGCGAGGGCACCTACACCCTGGAGGAGGCCGACGCCGCACCGCAGGGCACCTCGGTCACGCTGCACCTCAAGCCGGCCGACCCCGACAACCAACTGCACGACTACACCTCGGTGTGGAAGATCAAGGAGATCGTCAAGCGCTACTCGGACTTCATCACCTGGCCCGTCCGGTTGGTCGGGGAGCCGGAGAGCGAGGGTGACGGGCCGGCCGAAGCCGAAACGCTGAACTCGATGAAGGCGCTGTGGGCGCGTTCACGCGGCGAGGTGTCCGAGGACGAGTACCACGAGCTGTACAAGCACATCAGCCACGACTGGCGCGAGCCGCTGGAGACCATCCAGTTGCAGGCCGAGGGGACGTTCGAGTACCAGGCCCTGCTGTTCGTCCCGTCGCACGCCCCGCACGACCTGTTCACGCAGAACTCCCAGCGCGGGCTGCAGCTGTACGTGAAGCGCGTGTTCATCATGGACGACTGCGAGGCGCTGCTGCCGCCGTATCTCCGCTTCGTCAAGGGCGTGGTCGACGCGCAGGACCTCTCGCTCAACGTGTCCCGCGAGATCCTGCAACAGGACCGGCACATCAGGATGATGCAGCGACGGCTGACGAAGAAGGTGCTGTCGTCGGTCAAGACCATGATGGCGGGCGACGCCGAGCGTTACACCACGCTGTGGCGGGAGTTCGGCGCGGTACTGAAGGAAGGGCTGGTCACCGACTCCGACAACCGCGACGCCGTTCTCGCGGTGTCGTCGTTCGCGACCACGCACGGCGAGGACGAGACGGTCACGCTGAAGCAGTACGTGGAGCGGATGCCGGACGGGCAGGAGGACATCTACTACATCACCGGCGAGTCCCGGCAGAGCATCGACAACTCCCCGCACATGGAGGCCTTCCGGGAGCGGGGCATCGAGGTACTCCTGCTCACGGACCCCGTCGACGAGGTGTGGGTCGACGCGGTGGGCGAGTTCGAGGGCAAGCGGCTGCAGTCGATCGCCAAGGGGGAGATCGACCTCGATGCCCAGGGGGACGAGGAGTCCGAGGGCGAGCGGGAGAAGCAGGCCGAGGAGTACGGGGGCCTGCTCGGCTGGATGAGGGAGCAGTTGGACGAGGACGTCAAGGAGGTGCGCCTGTCGTCCCGCCTGACGGTGTCGCCGGCCTGTGTCGTCGCGGACGCGCACGATCTGACACCGGCGCTGGAGAACATGTACCGGGCCATGGGGCAGGAGGTGCCGCGCTCCAAGCGGATTCTCGAACTCAACCCCGACCACCAGCTGGTGAAGGGGCTGAACCAGGCGTACAAGGAACGCGAGGACCGTTCCGAACTCGCCGAGACCGCCGAATTGCTGTACTCCCTGGCCGTCCTGGCGGAGGGCGGCCGACCCGCCGACCCCGCACACTTCGTGAAGGTGGTGGCGGACCGCCTGGAACGCACCCTGTGATCACCCTCCGCTCCGCGACGGCGATGTGATCACCGGCGAAGGCGGGGTCCTGGCACAGAGGACCAGGACCCCGCTCGGGCGACGCCCGACTCAGCTGTCGAGCACCCACAGGCGCAGCACCGCGTAGACACCCGCATCCTTGCCGAGGCGCCAGTCGCGCGGCTCCCGGCTTCCCCTTGTGTACGTACCTCCTCTCGATCTCGACACAGAGCGGGCGGACTCCCGGGGAGGGGGAACGGGGCCCGGGGGCACACGACGGCCCCCGGGCAGGGAGTCACGCGACCTCGTGGGCGCGGTCCCGGTCCTTGACGTCGATGACGTGGCACCCTCCCACGAACTCCTTCGCCGTTCTCGACATCGGCGGGGAGATGCCTTTCCGCCGCTGAGCATCAGGCAACGTGGGGCGCCCTTCGCGGGGATGCTCTCCGTGGGTGTTGCCCGCAGTGGTGGGAGGTCAGTCCGCCCACGGCAGCAGGACCAGCTTCCCCGTGCTCTGGCGGCCTTCGAGGAGCCGGTGTGCTTCGGCTGCCGCCGACAGAGGAAACTGACGGCCGAGGTCGAGTCGGAGCCGCTCCGCGCGGACGTGCTCGGCCAGCTCGTCGAGCGCCTGCCTGAGGTCCGCGCGGGCGTATGCCTGGTAGTAGTGGAGGCCGAAGAAGCCCAGGGTCTGGTTCATCGCGAGTCGCCCTGCGCTGATCTCGGCGGCGAAGTCGACGACCGGTAGCTCCCCGTTCGCACTCCCGTACACCGCTGCGCGCCCGCGGGGTGCCAGGCAGGCCAGCGTTTCACTGAACATCTCTCCGCCGCCGCTCAGCAGTGCCGCATCCACCCCCCGGCCTTCGGTGAGGCGCCGCACTTCGGCGTTCCACCCCGGTTGGGTGTAGTCGACGGTGGCATCCGCGCCCAGATCGAGGACCAGGTTCCGCTTCTCCGGTGTGCTGGCCGCGCCGATGATCTGGCCCGCTCCCATGATCCGGGCGAGTTGCAAAGCGAGGGAGCCGACCCCGCCCGCGGCGGCGAGGATCAGGATGGAATCGTCCTTGACCAGCCGAGCTCCGTCGCGCACCAGGAAATACGCGGTCAGGCCCTGAATGAGCAGCGCTGTCGCGTCGGCGTACCCGATGCCGGGCGGCAACGGGAACACGTTCTCGGCCGCCATCGCGACGTACTGGGCATAACAGCCGGAGCGCTGCGCACTGATGATTCCGAAAACCTGGTCACCGACCTTCACATCGGAGACGCCGTCGCCCACCGCGGTCACCACTCCCGCGAACTCGCCGCCCAGGACACTGGGGAACTCGGTCACCGGCACCGGATAGAAGCCGGCGCGGCGGCGTTCGACATCGGCGAAGTTGATTCCCGCGGCTTCGTTGCGGATGAGCACTTCGCCTGGCCGGGGCGTGGGAACGGGCGCGTCTTCGTAGACGAGTACCTCCGGCGGTCCTTGCCGGTGTATCCGTGCCGCCTTCATGGTCTCGGTCTGCATGGGAATCCTTTCGACGGTGTTCGGGCCCCGTTCCATCCGGACGGGACGTTGGGGATTTCAGAGGTTGGCCGAATTCGCGGCCGGCCCCGCGCCGTGGGCAGAAGGCTTGCGACGGGAGCGGGCGGCCTGGTCAGAACAGGCCGTTTTCATGGGGGAGTTCGGCTGGTGCGGGCATGACGGCGTCCCAGTGCTCGACGATCTTTCCGTCGGCCACGCGGAACAGGTCGTAGTAGACGACCGGGACGCCGAACTCGCCCTCGGACTGGGTCAGGACGAAGTCGCCCTCGGCGATGACCTTGTGGACGCACTTGTAGTGGAGGCTCTTGCCCTGCTCGGCCCACTTCGTGACGGCGGCGGCGAAGCCGTCGAGTCCGTCGGCGGCCTCGGGGTTGTGCTGGTGGTAGGTCTCGGTGGAGATGTAGTCGGCCAGGAGGGAGTGGTCGGCACCGATGAGGACTTTGTCGGCGAATTCCATGACCAGGGCACGGCTGGCCTCGGTCCTGTCGGTGTCGGTGGGCTCGGTGGGGCCGTCGGTCTGGGAGCGGCCGGAGACGGTGTCCTTGATCTGTGGGGTCAGTGCGTCCCAGTGCTCGGTCGCCTGACCGTCGGTGTCGAAGCGGAAGACGTCGAAGGCGACGAGCGGGACGGGGCCGACGCCGTGGTAGGTGCCGTGCACGACGGCCAGATTGCCGTCGGCGATGACCCGGTGGACTTCGTGGCGGAAGTCTGCCGGCAGGCCGGCGACCAGCTGCCGCAGTGGCTCGCGGCCGTCTGCCGCGGTGGGGCTGTGCTGCTTGTAGTTGACGGCGACCCAGCGGTCGACGGCGGAGGGGTCCTTGTCGCGGAGGAGTTCGGTGACGGCTTTGAGGACGGTGCTCTTGATGTCGCTCATGGCTCTTTCCTTGGGAGGGGGCTCGGCCGAGCGGATTCCGGGCGTCAGCCGGGCCGGCTCGACGGTGGCGAAGGCTCGGCCACCCGCGGCTGTGAGCGTGGGCCAAGCGGTACTCGCTGCACGGGAACTGTCTGACACATGTCAGATTACTTTTAATCTGACATGTGTCAAATAAAGAGTTTGCAGGTCCTCGGCGCCGACAGCGGGTCGGTGCGGCGGTGAGGAATGGAGACGGCATCGCCGCCCGAGTCGCCGAACCGTACGAACCGGTCCTTCGGCGACGGGCTCGGTTCTGTCCATGAGAAGTCGATACGGCCCGCCGGATACCCGGCGGGCCGTATCAGTGGGGGGAGGGGAGGAGGTCAGGGGG
>NZ_VJZC01000110.1 GCF_009377185.1 Streptomyces spongiae | reverse complement strand
GCCCAGCAGCTTGCTCCCCCAACCCCCACACGCACCTACCGAACGGACCCACCATGCGACGACGCCTCGTCCCCGCCGCGCTGCTCCTCCCCCTGGCTCTTCTGCTCTCTGCCTGCGGCGGCAACTCGGCAGCCGGTACCTCCACCGGTGGCCGGATCGACGGCAAGGGCTCGCTCACTCTCAACGTCGGTGACCAGAAGGGTGGTTCCGAGGCCATCCTGCGGGCCGCCGGAGAACTCGAGAACCTCGACTACAAGATCAAGTGGTCCACCTTCACCTCCGGCCCGCCGCTCCTCGAGGGCGTCAACGCCAAGGCCGTCGACATCGGCAGCGTCGGCAACACCCCGCCGGTCTTCGCAGCAGGAGCCGACGCGAAGATCACGGTCGTGGCGGCCTGGCACGGCACGTCCAAGGGCGACACGATCCTCGTGCCGAACGACTCGAAGCTGACGAAGCCCGCCGAGCTCAAGGGCAAGTCCATCGCCGTGGCCCAGGGATCGTCCGCGCACTACCAGCTGGTTGCCAACCTCAAGGCGGCCGGGCTGACGTTCAGCGACGTCAAGGTCAAGTACCTCCAGCCGGCTGACGCGCTCGCCGCGTTCACCTCCGGCAAGGTCGACGCCTGGGCGGTCTGGGACCCGTACACCTCCCAGGTGCTCGAGTCCCAGCAGGGACGCGTCCTGACGACCGGCGAGGGCATCACCAACGGCTTCACCTTCCAGGTGGCCTCGCCCACCGCGCTGAAGGACAAGAAGAAGTCCGCCGCGATCGCCGACTACCTGGAGCGGCTGCGTCGCGCTTACTCCTGGGTCTACGACCACCCGAAGGAGTGGGCGAAGGTGTGGTCCAAGGACACGGGCATGCCGTACGAGGCGGCGCTGGCCTCGGTGAAGCGCACCCAGTCCTCCCGCGTCCCGGTCGCGGTCGACAAGCCGCTCATCGCCTCGGAGCAGGAGATCGCCGACGCCTTCACCAGCCTGAAACTGATCCCGCGCAAGGTGGACTTCGGACAGTTCGTCGACCCCCGCTACAACGGCGACCTGCCGCCGTCCACCGCCAAGCCCCGCGTCTACAAGGAATCCTGATAACCGTTCGCCGAGGAGTACCACTCGCTGAGCCGTCTCGACCTCGGCTTGGTCTCGGCTTGATCTCGTGGGAGACGGGGAACCGTGTCCGGGAAGATCCGCGCCCCCGGTGCCGTTAGTAGAAGCGTGAACAACACCGGGGTGCGAGACGTGGACGTCGTGGTGATCGGCGCAGGTCAGGCGGGACTGGCCGGTGCCCATCACCTGCGGCGCACCGGTTTCGAAGCGGAGCGGGACTTCGTGGTACTGGACCACGCCCCGCGTCCGGGGGGTGCGTGGCAGTTCCGTTGGCCGTCGCTGACGTACGGCAAGGTGCACGGGATGCACGCGCTGCCCGGCCTGGAACTGACCGGGGCGGATCCCGCACGCCCGTCGTCCGAGGTCATCGCGGAGTACTTCGACACCTACGAGCGGACCTTCGACCTACGCGTGCGCCGCCCGGTCGATGTCCGCGCGGTACGGGATGGTGAGGCAGGTCGGCTGCTCGTCGAGACCTCGGCGGGAACCTGGTCGACGCGGGCGCTGATCAACGCGACCGGCACCTGGGACCGGCCGTTCTGGCCGCGTTACCCGGGACAGGAGACGTTCCGGGGGCGGCAACTGCACACGGCGCAGTACCCGGGTCCGGAAGCGTTCGCCGGGCAGCGGGTGGTGGTCGTCGGCGGCGGTGCGTCCGGTACACAGCATCTGCTGGAGATCGCCCCGCACGCCACCGCGACCACGTGGGTGACCAGGCGTCCGCCGGTCTTCCGTGAGGGCCCCTTCGATCAGGAGGCCGGGCGGGGGGCCGTCGCACTCGTCGAGGAGCGCGTCCGGCAGGGGTTGCCGCCGAGGAGCGTGGTGTCGGTGACGGGACTGTCGTTGAACGACGCGATCCGCCAGGGCATCGCGGACGGAGTACTCGACCGGCTGCCGATGTTCGACCGCATCACGCCGGACGGTGTGGAGTGGGACGACGGACGGCACGTGGACGCCGACGTCATCCTGTGGGCGACCGGGTTCCGCGCTGCCCTCGATCATCTGGCGCCATTGCGGCTGCGTGAGCCGGGCGGCGGCATCCGTGTCGACGGCACCCGTGTGGTCGCCGATCCGAGGATCCACCTGGTGGGGTATGGGCCGTCGGCCAGCACGATCGGCGCCAACCGGGCGGGACGCACGGCGGTACGGGACATCAGGCGGCTCCTGGCCGAGGAGCCGCTCGCCGCGTGATTCCCCTGCCAGGGGTCACTTGGTCGCCTGTGCGCTCTTCCGGTTCCGGTTGAACTCCGCGACGTTCCGCTGGTGCTCCTCGAAGTTGGCCGTGAAGCGGGTGTCGCCCGGCTTGACCGTGACGAAGTAGAGCCAGTCCCCGGGGGCCGGGTTGATCGCGGCGCGCATCGCCTCCTCGCCGGGGTTCGCGATCGGCGTGGGCGGCAGGCCCATGCGCTGGTACGAGTTGTAGGGGCTGTTGAGCCTCGTCTCCTCCTCTGTGGTGTCCAGTGTGAAGCGCTTCAGGGCGTAGTTGATGGTGGAGTCCATCTGCAACGGAATGCCTCGCTCAAGGCGGTTGAAGATGACCCGGGCCACCTTGCCCATGTCGGCCTTGCCGGCGGCCTCGACCTGGACGATGCTCGCGATGGTGACTGCCTGGTAAACGTTCATGGCGTTGCGCTGCGCGCCGGCGGTGATCTGACCTCCGTTCAGTCGCTGGTTCGCGGTGTCGACCATCGACGACAGCAGGGACTCCGGGGTCGTCTTCTTGTCGAGGGAGTACGCGGCCGGGAAGAGGTAGCCCTCCGGGTTGCCCCCGGCATCGCCCGGGAGCTTCAGCCCGGCCTTGCCCAGAGACTTCTTGGTCGTACCCGCGGGCAGGGCGAGGGCCTTGTCGACGGCTGCGTAGACCTGGGTCGCCCGCCAGCCCTCGGGGATCACCAGGGACGTGGGACGCGGCTTCTCACCGCCGAAGTCGATGCTCAGCAGCGGCACCGCCACGGCGGTAGCCGCCGCGACGGCTCCGGTCGCGATGAGGGCGATCCGGCCCCGACGCGTCAGTCGAATCTTGCTCCGTGGCGGAGTGTTGATCTGCATGCGGGCACGGTAACCCGCTAATGCTCACAAACCCGGCATATCTTCATCTTGTCAGCTCCGATCGGCGTCACAATGTCACGGCGCCTCGGCACTACGACGCCTGCCGTCTCGAGCGTCACGATCTGGTCGGCTCCAGTTGGGCGTCCCGGCGAACGAGGGCCGCGTAGCGCCCGCCCTGCTCCAGCAGTTCCTCGTGCGTGCCCCGTTCGACCACGCGGCCGGAGTCCAGGACCACGATCTGGTCGGCACCACGGACGGTGGACAGCCGGTGGGCGATGGTCAGCGTGGTCCGGTTGGCCGAGAGCGCGTCGATGGCCTCCTGCACGGCGTGCTCCGTACGCGTGTCCAGGGCGCTGGTCGCCTCGTCGAGGATGAGCACGGGCGGGTCACGCAGAATGGTGCGGGCGATCGCCAGGCGCTGCTTCTCGCCGCCGGAGAACCGGTGACCACGCTCGCCGACCACCGTGTCGTACCCGTCGGGCAGAGACGAGATGTGGTCGTGGATCTGAGCCGCCTTCGCCGCCGCGTACAGCTCCTCGTCGGTGGCGTCCGGCTTGGCGAAGCGCAGGTTGTCGGCGACGGAGGCGTGGAAGAGGTACGTCTCCTGCGAGACGACGCCGATCGCGCGCGCGAGCGTGTCGAAGTCGAGGTCGCGTACGTCGACCCCGTCGAGCGTCACACGGCCGCCCGAGACGTCGTACAGCCGTGGCACCAGGTGACTGAGCGTGGACTTGCCGGCGCCGGTCGGGCCTACGACGGCGAGGCTGCCGCCCGAGGGGACCGTGATGTCGATGCCGTCGAGTATCGGGCCGCTCTTGCCGTCGTAGTGGAACTCGACGTTCTCGAACCGGACCTCTCCCTTGACCTGGTCGAGGTGGATCGGGTCCTCGGGTTCGGTGATGTCGATGGGCAGGTCGAGGTACTCGAAGATGCGCTGGAAGAGGGCAAGCGAGGTCTGGATCTGAACGCCGGTGGAGAGCAGGCTGACGGTCGGCCGGAAGAGGCCCTGCTGGAGCGAGACGAACGCGACCAGCGTCCCTATCGAGACGGCCGGACCGCCGAACTGGAGAGCCAGTCCCGCCGTCCAGTAGATGACGGCCGGCATCGCGGCCATGACGATCGAGATCACGGCCATGCGCCAACGCCCGGCCATGTTGGACCGCACTTCGAGCTCGACGAGGCCCTCGGACTCCTCCGCGAAGGACTTCGTCAATGAGTCGCTGCGCCCCATCGTGCGACCGAGCACGATGCCGCTGACGGACAGCGACTCGGTGACGGTCGCGGCCATGACGGCCATCTGCTTCTGACGCTGGGTGGTGATCTTCTTGCGTTCCCTGCCGACGCGGCGGCTGATCCACACGAACAGCGGCAGCAGGAGCAGGGAGACGGCGGTCAGGCGCCAGTCCAGGGCCACCATCGCGACGATGGTGGCGACGACGCTGGTGAGGTTGGAGACCAGTGAGGTGGCGGTGGAGGTGACCGTCGCCTGCATGCCGCCGATGTCGTTGGCGATGCGCGACTGGACCTCCCCGGTGCGGGTCCGCGTGAAGAAGGCGAGCGACATGCGCTGCAAACGGCCGTAGACAGCGGTGCGCAGGTCGTGCATGACGCGCTGCCCGACCGTCGTGGAGATCAGGGTCTGCAGCACACCGAAGACGCTGGTGAGGACCGCGCTCAGGATCATGCCGAGCGCGAGCAGGGACAAGAGGCCCGTCCGCCCCTCGGGGATCGCCGTGTCGAGGATCTCCTTGAGCAGGAAGGGTGTGGCGACCGAGACCAGTGACGCGGCGCCGACGAGCAGGCCGACGACGGCCAGGCGGCCGCGGTACGGACGGAAGAGTTTCAGGATGCGGCGCACCTGCCGTGGCTGACCCGGCTCGGTGCGTGGTGGTGTCCAGGGGGCGGGTTCGTCGGGGTGCATGGGCTCCTACGGGATGTGTGGGTGAGCCCTGCGCCCGGGGAGGCCGGGCCCTCGCAAGCGGGCCGGCCCCTCACACGCACAGGGATCAGGCGGTCTGATGGAGCATAGCTCATTGTTACCTATGTTCACAATGAACAGCGTCCTGATATTGTTCCCGCATGACCACATCCGACGCCGACGGCCTGCTCGCCGAGCAGTTGCTGCGGCTCACCCGCCGCGTGCACCGCATCCAGAAGCACCATTGGGAGCGGGCCGGACTGGACATCACCCCGGCGCAGTCCCGACTGCTGCGCACCCTCACGCACTACGGCTCACCCCCACGCATGGCCGACCTGGCCGAGCGCCTGGAGGTGGTGCCCCGTGCCGTGACCACCCTGGTCGACGGGCTGGAGGCGAGCGGGCGGGTGCGCCGCGTGCCCGACCCCACCAATCGGCGAGTGATACGGATCGAGCTGACGGACGAGGGACGTGCAGCCCTGCGAGAGCTGCGGGGCGCCCGCCGGGCGGCGGCGGAGGAGATCCTCGCCCCCCTGACGGATGAGCAACGCGATGTGCTGGGCGGCCTGCTGAACACACTCGTCGACGGGGTGGTCACGACAGCCGGAACCGAGCGCGGCTGACAGCCGACGAGACGGCGCGCCTCGTACGACGCCTCGATTGTCGCGGCGGACAGGCCCCGCCCTCAGGGAAACCTTCTTCCGCGGGGAGCGCGGCTCCAGTTCCCGCTCACGGCGACACCCCGTTCCCGCTCGCCGAGGCGCACGGGCAGCAGCACGAGTCGGGTTTCCTGCTCGGCGCCGCCTCCCGGCTGCGCCGAGACCTTCCGGGCGAGGGGCACCTAGAATCTTCGGGAGAGCGAGAGGCCCGGAGCCAAGTGGTGGCGCCGGGCCTCTCAACTACTCAGTGATCAGCTGCACCTGCTCTGTGGCCAGATGCAACCGCTCTGGTCAGGTGCTCGCGGGAGCCTTCGAAGCGCCATCGGGAGACTCGGAGGCGCTCGTCGGGGACTCGGACGCGTCCTCGGCAGCGCCCTGCTCCGTGGCTCCCTCGTCCTCCACGAACGCGATCTCCCCGTCGAGCATCTTCTTGGCCCGCACCGTATCGAGTGCTCCCTCCCACTTCGACACCGCGAACACGGCGACACAGTTGCCGAGCAGGTTCGTGGCGACACGCATCGAGTCCATGATGCGGTCGACGCCGAGCAGCAGGGCGACGGCCCCGGCGGGGATGGCGCCGAGCGCGGAAGCGGTGGCCGAGAGGGCGAGGAAGGCCGATCCGGGGATCCCCGCCATGCCCTTGCTGGTCAGCATGAGGACCAGGATCACGGTGATCTGCTGGCTCAGGCTGAGGTCCACACCCACGGCCTGGGCGATGAACAGCGTGCCGATGGAGAGGTAGATGGAGGCACCGTCGAGGTTGAAGGAGTAGCCGGTGGGCAGCACCAGGCCCACGGCGTCGTCGCGGGCGCCCGCCTGGCGCAGCTTCTGCATCATGCGCGGCATGACGCTCTCGCTGGAGGCCGTGCCCAGCGCGAGCAGCATCTCCTCACGCGTGTAGCGCACGAACTTCCACAGATTGAGCCCGGTGACCAGCTTCAGCATGACGCCGAGCAGGACGAGGAAGACCGCGGCGACGGCGTAGCAGAGGATGATGAGCTTGCCGTACGTCTTCATCACGCCGAGGCCGTACTCGCCCACCAGGTGGACCATAGCGCCGAACACGGCGAGCGGCGCCAGCCTCATCACGAAGCCGACGATCGCGAAGATGACCTCCTGGGCCTGCTCGATGGCCGGCAGGATCGCCGGGACCTTGGTGTTGCCGAGGTGGAGCAGAGCGGCACCGACGAGGCAGGCCACTACGAGGACCTGGAGCAGTGAGTTCTCGGCGAACGCGCCGATCGCGCTCTGCGGCAGCGCGTTCAGGATGAACTCGGTGGTCGACGGCAGCGCACCGCCGGCGGTCTTGTCGTCGACCGCCGAGGCGTCGAGCTTCGACGGGTCGACGTTCATCCCGGCGCCGGGGGCGAAGACGTTGGCGGCGATCAGGCCGATGAGCAGCGCGGCCGTGGACGCGACCTCGAACCAGATCAGGGCCTTGAGGCCGATCCGCCCGAAGGCCTTCAGGTTTCCGGCCTTGGCGATGCCGACGACGACCACACAGAACACGAGCGGTGAGATCACCGTCTTGATGAGACGCACGAAACCGTCGCCGAGCGGCTGGAAGGTCGTGGCCGTGTCCGGCCACAACCTCCCGACGACGATGCCGAGCACCAGGGCGACGGCGACCTGGGCGAACAGTGAGGTACGCAGTATGCGTGCGACGCGTCGCGGCAGGGACGGTACGGACTGCGGCACGAGCACTCCTCCGATGGGACTTTCTGACATGCGGAAAAGCGCTTCCGCGCCGATCACTATCGGGGAGTTGTGGCTCGCAGAGAAGACCCCTGTATTTCCGCCGTGTAAATCATCGAACAGGCGTCACATCGCGCGCATTTCTACTCAACAGCCGTCATTGTCCTCGGTCAGCACGCCCTGCACGCTGACCAGAGAACGGTCGTAGCAGCCGCCCGACCCGAACAGCCGGTAGCGCTCGCTGGTCGTGCCTACCGCATGTCGCTGGTCGCGTGGCACGTTCGCCGTATACGTGGCGTCGCCCGTGTACGTGTCGTCGAGCAGGGACCACGCGGTGCGCCTGCCGTCGGCCGTCTCGGTCACCCCCGCCTGGTCACCGAGGGTCAGGACGGTCCGCAGCCGGTCGCCCGTGCCGAGGGTCGTCGTGCCGTCCATCGTGTACGTCCGGTGCGTCCTCGTGGTCCGTGAAGGTCCACGCCCGTCCACGATGACCGTCTCGTTGTCGGTCCAGGCCGCCTCCAGGCCGTCGGGGTTCTCACCGTCCGCCCACGTGTGCACAGAGGTGTTCGTCAGCGCGCGCTTCACCGTGGTCGCCACCCGTCCGTGTGAAGTGTTCAGGTACCCGGCGACCGACAGCCGGTGGCTGCCCTCGGTGTTGAGGCGGTGCTCGGAACCGGGTGTGTAGGTGGAGGAGTTGGTGAGGTCACCCGCCCTGACCTCGGTGAGCGCACCGCTGACGTGCTTGCTCTTGGCGTCCTGCCAGACCAGGACGTTGACGGGGGTGCTCCAGCCCGTCTGCCCCTCGGGCACGCCGACGACGGAGACCTCGACCCGGTGCGGGCGGCCGTCGTTGAGGAGCCCGGCGAAGGGGGTGAGGTCGTACTCGACGGGCTTGATGTCGAAGGCGCGGGGCCCTGGAATCACGTACCAGAGGAAGGGGTTGGACCAGCCGCCGGTCCACACGGTCGGGAACGGGGCGGCGATGCCCGCGAGTTGACCGTCCACCTTGATCTGCACCTCGCGGTACGGGCCGTCGTCCGCCTTGCAGGAGTACGGCGCCGGGTCGGGCACCGTCAGGTACCAGTACTCCTCGCAGCCGCCGCCGGAGCCGGTGGCGTACACCTCGGCGACGACGCGTTCGCTGTTGCGGGGCGTGGTGAGGGTCTCGTCCTGAAGGGTGAGGACCCGGTCGGGAGTCCTTGCCGCGTCCGGCCTGCCCGCGTAGAACGTCAGCGTGACCTTGACGTCGATAATGCCCGTGTACGTGTCATCGACGACGTTGCCGATGAGCATCTCCACGGGCTGTGCCCTGCGCAGGGTGTCGCTGTAGCGCGTGACGTCCTTCTCGACGGACCACTCGATGCCGTCGGGCGAGGGCTGCGGCGTCGATGTACGGAAGACCTCGACGCCGCCGATGTGGAGATAGCCGAGGCGGTCGTACTGGCGCCCCTTGACCTTGCCGTCGAGGCGAAGGACCACTTTGCTCCAGCGGTCACCGCATCCGCGCGGGGGCGCGTACGTCCCCTTGTACGGCGTGAAGTCCCTGAACTGCGCCTCGGCGACGGTGACGTCGCAAGAGGTGCCGCCGGGCTTCGGGACCGGCGGTGCGGCCGTGACCGGGTCGTGCCAGTCGGTGCCGAACTCGGCGGGGACATCGGCGGAGGAAGCCGACTGTGCGGGGCTCGCACCCAGGAGGGTGCTCGCCAGGAGGGTCGCTCCGGCGAGCATGGACATGATGATCCGGCATCTCATGGCGGTGTTCTACGGGGAGTTGGCCCGGACCGCAATGACACCTCAGGTCACATGAGCACCCGTTGAGCTCCCAGGGCGCTCATGCCTTCAGATCCGCCTTGTCCCCCATCACGATCACGGGGTGCCGGTCCGGGTCGAGGGTGCGCAGCAGGTACTCCATGCCGGACTTTGACAGACTCACGCAGGCGGACGTACCGCTGCCGTGGTCCATGTGCAGCCAGATGCTGCCTCCCTTGGACTGGCCCTGAGGGCGGGTCGGGTCGTTCGGCGAGGTGCCCTTGACGCGGTTGTAGTCGATGGCGATGACGTAGTCGAAGTCATGCCAGTGCGACTTGGCCCAGTAGCGCGGTGCCTGGAAGGACGCCGACTGGGTGTACGGGAGCTTGGCGCCGGGGTCGGCGAGGACGCCGCCCGCGTCGCTGAGCGAGAACACGCCGACGGGGCTGCGTTTGTCGCCCTCACGGTGGTTCGTGGTCCAGCCCTTCTTGCCGTTGTGGCCCTGCCAGCTGCGGGTCTTGTCCCAGGTGGAGCCGTTCTTCGTGTAGAGGACGATCGTGGCGTCCGCGTCGTCCTTGCCCTCGCCGTACACGGCCACCACCTGTCGGGAGTTGGCCGGTATCTGCTTCCGCAGGCGGTCGCTGACGTCCGGAATGGCCCTGAGGTCGGTGGTGCGCGCCTTGGCCTGCCCGGCCTTGCCTCTGGGGCCGGCGTCGGACTTGGCCCCGGCGCCCCCGCCCGAACCTCCGCACGCCGCCAGGGACATCACCATCACGCCGCAGACCACTGCCGCGACCCGCGCGCGCATCGCGCCGCTCGCACCGCCTGTTCCCATGCCGTCCATGGTCGCACCACACCGCGGGCATCTGTCCGCGCCCCCCGGGCCTTCCGGCCATATGGGGGCGGTCCGGGCCTGAACTTTGCCTCGCAGCGGAAAATCGTTTGCCTCCGACCGCGGAATGACGCGAGCCTTTCACGGTTTGTTGTCGCCCCGCGCTCCGGTGGACGCCGCCCGTCATGGTCGGTGCCACCCCGGTCCGCGTGGGCCTCTCCCCCCACTTCTCACCCCCACCTGACTCGAGCCACTGGGACGTCATGCAGATCCAAGACCTTCCGTATCCCGACCCGGGTGTGCCGGACGCGCGCTCGGGCCCCCGCTTCCTGCGGTGGCTCTTCCTGAACCAGCTCGGTGGGCAGCTCAGATCCCTAGCCTGGGGGCTGCTGCACTTCACCTCCGTCTGCGGACTGCCGTTCTGCGTCGGCCTCGCGATCCAGGCCGTCGTCGACCGCTCCGGGACGCGGCTCGCGCTGACCGGTGGGCTGATGGCTCTGTGCGCGGCGGGCATCGCGCTGGGCGAGACCTTCCTGCACCGGGCCGCCATCACCAACTGGATCACCGCCGCCGCGCGCGTGCAGCAGCTGCTGGCCCGCAAGACGGCTCAGCTGGGCTCTGCCCTGACACGACGCGTGGCGGCCGGTGAGGTCGTCGCGGTCTCCACGGGTGACGTGGAGAAGATCGGCTGGTTCGTGGAGGCCCTGTCCCGGTTCACCGCGGCCGCGCTCACCGTGGTGCTGGTCTGTGTCGGCCTGGTCGTCTACCAGCCGGCGCTCGGCATCGTCGTCGCCGTGGGCGTCCCGGCCCTCGCTCTCGCGGTGCTGCCGCTGCTGCCCAAGGCGACCCGGCGCGCCGACCAGCAGCGCGAGAAGGCGGGCCGTGCCACCGAACTCGCCTCGGACACGGTCGCGGGCCTGCGGGTGCTGCGCGGCATCGGCGGCGAGGAACTGTTCCTGGAGCGCTACCGCCGTGCCTCACAGGAGGTACGCCACGCGGCGGTGCGCAGCGCCCGCATGTGGGCCCTCATCTCCGCGATCCAGGTGCTGATGCCGGGTCTGCTGATGATCGCCGTCGTCTGGTACGGCGTGCATCTGGCCCGTGAGGGCCAGATCACCGTGGGTGAGCTCGTCACCGTGTACAGCTCGGTCATGCTGCTGACGTATCCGTTGCGGCACTTCGAGGAGATCGCCATGGCGTACTCCTTCTCACGGCCGTCCGCCAAGCGGGCCGCCCGGGTGTTGTCGCTGGAGCGCGCCACGGACACCGAGGGGTCGCGGGAGGCGGTCGTCCCGGTCGGCGACCTGTTCGACCCGGCGACCGGTCTCCTCGCGCCCGCCGGCCGGTTCACCGCGGTGGTGTGCGGCGACCCGGACGCGGCGGGGCTACTGGCGGAGCGGCTGGGCGGGCATCCGGCCGAGGAGGGCACCTCGGTGCTGCTGGGCGGTGTACCGCTCGACGAACTGCCGCTCTCCAGCGCCCGTACGGCCGTCCTGGTCCAGGACAAGGACCCCGTGCTGTTGTCCGGTTCGCTGCGCGAACTGCTCGACGTGCCGGCGTCGGGCCAGGTGAGCGCCGACGAGGCACTGGCCGCGGCACAGTGCGGGGACGTCCTGGACTCGCTCGCCCAGGGGTCGCTGGACGCCGAGGACCCGATGGACACGCGGATCACCGAGCGTGGCCGGTCCCTGTCCGGCGGCCAGCGGCAGCGGCTGGCGCTGGCCCGGTCGCTGGTCACGGACCCGGAGGTGCTCGTCCTGGACGAGCCGACGTCCGCCGTCGACTCGCACACTGAGGCCCGGATCGCCGAGGGCCTCCGGTCGCTGCGCGCGGGCCGTACGACGGTCGTGTTCACCTCCTCTCCGCTGGTCCTGGACCGTGCCGACCGGGTCGTGCTGGTCCACGACGGAGAGGTCACGGCCGTGGGTGTGCACCGCGATCTGGTGCACAGCGAGCCCCGGTACCGGGCGGTCGTGACCCGCGAGACCGATGACGAGGCCGAGCTGCGCGAGGCCCTGGACGTGGAGCCGGTGGAAGAGGCCGTCCTGCACGGCGAGAAGCACGGCGAGGAAACCGCCGCCGTACGTGGCCGCGCCGCGCGCGGCGTACTGGAAGAGATCGAGGAGACAGCATGATCGGCGTGGCGCCACCGGCGTACGACCCGGCCACCCCGACCACGGCGAACACCCTGCCCGTGGGAGGGCCCGCGACCGTACGCGCCTACGTGGCCGAGCTGCTCCGCCGGCACCGGCGGGCCTTCGTCCTGCTCGTCACCGTGAACACGGTCGCCGTCGTGGCCTCGATGGCCGGGCCCTGGCTGCTCGGCGACCTGGTCGAACGCGTCTCCGACAGTGCCCGTGAGCTGCACCTGGAGCTCACGGCGGGGCTGTTCCTGGCCGCGCTCGTCGTCCAGGCCGTCTTCGTGCGGCAGGTGCGGCTGCGCGGCGCCATGCTCGGCGAGCGCATGCTGGCCGATCTGCGTGAGGACTTCCTCGTTCGGTCGGTGGGGCTTCCGCCGGGCGTGCTGGAGCGGGCCGGGACGGGTGACCTGCTGTCCCGGATCACCACGGACATCGACCGGCTCGCCAACGCGATGCGCGAGGCAGTGCCCCAGCTCACGATCGGTGTGGTGTGGGCGGCACTGCTGCTCGGCGGACTCGCCGTGACCGCGCCGCCGCTCGCGCCCGCCGTGCTGGTGGCCCTGCCGCTGCTGGTGGTGGGCTGTCGCTGGTACTTCAAGCGCGCTCCTTCCGCCTACCGGTCGGAAGCCGCCGGATACGCCGCCGTCGCCGCCGCCCTCGCGGAGACCGTGGACGCCGGCCGCACCGTCGAGGCGCACCGACTCGGCGAGCGCCGCATCGCGCTGTCGGAGCGCCGCATCCGGGAGTGGACGGCGTGGGAGCGCTACACGCTCTGGCTGCGGTCGGTGCTCTTCCCCGTCGTCAACATCACGCATGTCACGGTCCTCGGCTCGGTCCTGATGGTCGGCGGTGTGTTCGTGCTGCACGGGTGGATCGGGATCGGTCAGCTCACGACGGGCGCGCTCATCGCACAGATGCTGGTCGACCCGGTGGGCCTGATCCTGCGCTGGTACGACGAGCTGCAGGTCGCCCAGGTGTCGCTGGCCCGACTGGTGGGCGTGCGGGACATCGAACCGGACGCCGGTGACGCCTCCGTCAGGCCCGACGGGCGGCACGTGCGGGCGGACAAGGTCCACTTCGGTTACCGCCCCGGGGTCGACGTCCTCCGCAAGGTCTCTCTGGACGTCGCGCCGGGCACCCGGCTCGCCCTGGTCGGCCCGTCCGGCGCGGGCAAGTCGACGCTGGGCAGGCTGCTCGCCGGGATCTACGCACCCCGGAACGGCCGCATCACCCTCGGCGGCGCCGAGCTGTCCCGTATGCCGGCCGAGGACGTCCGCTCCCACGTGGCCCTCGTCAACCAGGAGCATCACGTCTTCGTGGGCTCCCTGCGCGACAATCTCCTGCTGGCCCGCACGGGCGCGCAGGACGCCGAGCTGTGGGCGGCACTCGGCGCGGTCGACGCGGACGGCTGGGCACGTGCCCTGGACGAGGGCCTCGACACCGAGGTCGGCTCGGGCGGGCTCGCGCTGACTCCGGCGCAGGCCCAGCAGATCGCGCTGGCCCGGCTGGTCCTGGCCGACCCGCACACGCTGGTCCTGGACGAGGCCACCTCGCTCCTCGACCCGCGCGCGGCCCGCCACCTCGAACGCTCCCTCGCCCGTGTCCTGGACGGCCGCACCGTCGTCGCCATCGCCCACCGTCTGCACACGGCCCACGACGCCGACGTCATCGCCGTCGTCGAGAACGGCCGCATCACCGAGCTGGGCAGCCATGACCAGCTCGTCGCGACGGACGGGGCGTACGCGGCGCTGTGGAGGTCATGGCACGGGTGACGGGACCGGGAACGGGGCCCGGCGCGGTCACGCCCGCACGCCTCGAGCACGGCTCCACCGGAACGCCGGGACGCCCTGCCGTTGCACGGTGGCGAAGCCGGGTGGAAGGCTGGAGAGGTGGCACCGGGCCCCGTCCCACCGACTGGAGGAAGCCGTGGACAGCACCGAAGGATGGGGGGATGACGTCTACCAGCCTGACGCATCCGCCATCCAGGAGGACTCCGGACTGCTGGACTCCGAGGACACGCTGGAGACCGACGGGGTCGCCGATCCACTCGATCGGGGCTGGTCACCCCCTGAGCGGCCGTGGGCGGTGGAGCGCCCCGACGTGACCGCCGCCGAGCGCCAACGCGGCGAGACCCTGGAGCAGCGGCTCGCGGAAGAACTGCCGGACATCCGCACCGCCGACGGAGACGGCATCGGCGACTGCCATGGCACCGACGGCGAACCCCTGGACAACGAGGTGGGCACGGCCCGCTCCGGCCGTCTCGTCGCCCCCGACGAGGGCGCGCACGAGGACGAGGAGAGCGGGCTGGTCGCCACCGACGTGGGCATCGACGGCGCGGCGGCGTCGGCCGAGGAAGCCGCGATGCACACCGTCGACGAGGACGCCCCGTCCGGCTGACACCACCCTCCCCCGAAGGAGCACCATGCAGCAGGACAAGCACCCCGACTACCACTCCGTGGTCTTCCGCGACCGGGCCGCCGGATACGCCTTCCTCACCCGGTCGACCGCCACCAGCGATCAGACCATCGACTGGGACGACGGCGAGACGTACCCGGTCGTGGACGTCGAGATCTCGTCGGAGAGCCACCCCTTTTACACGGGCAAGGCACGAACCGTGGACTCGGAGGGCCGGATCGCCCAGTTCGAGCGGCGCTACGGCGGCGGTGGCACGGCCTGACACACCCCGTGGCCTGAGCTGAGGCCGGGGCCTTCGGGTGCCCCGCGGCAAGGCCGGAGTGGGCGGGCCCAAGAGCGGCGTCTCACCGGCCCGCCCCGCGCGATCATGCCCCTTGCTCAGATGAAGTTCAGCGCCGCCGCGCAGCCCACTCCGCCGAGCAGCATGAACACCGGCATCAACACCTTCAGCTCGACCCAGCTCCCGGCACGGAACCGCATGGCCTTCGGCGGCCCCACCGGGTACCAGCGCTTGCGGCCCACGGGTATGGGCCACAGGATCGGGCAGCCGGAGATCGTCAGCGCGTCCCCGATGTCGTGCACCAGGGCCCCGAGGAGGACGGGCAGCCCGAGCCACAGGTACTCCTGACCGGGCGCGGTGAACAGCCAGTCCGCCCCGTTGCCCGGCTTGTCCAGTATGCCCGCGAGGATCCAGGCACTGGTCGCGGCCAGCAGCCACACCAGGACGTCGCTGCTGGAGCCGCGGGCCGCCCTCCACAACAGCCCCTCGATGGCGAGCACCATGTGCACGAAGAGGATGCCCAGCACGGCCCACCGGCCCCCGGTCATCGCGGCGACGGCGAAGCCAACGCCGATCAGCACCGCCCACAGCCAGGTGTGCGTCAGCGTGCGGTGCCCGCCGGAGCGACGGGGGTCGCCCTGCTTCCTCGTCCCCTTGTAGACGGCGTACGAGAGCTTGTCGACGATCTCGCACAGCCAGCGCGAGAGGGGGCCGAAGGACCGCGAGATGGTGGCCGCCTTGTGGTCCAGGTCCGGGGCGAGGGCGGCGCCGGCGCAGACCAGTGCGCCGACCAGGAGGACCGGCCAGGGCATCGTGTGCCCCGCCGCCGCGGCAGCCGCCCCGACGCCGAGCCAGGCCGCGGCCCCCGACAGTGAGTGTGCTGGTCCCATCATCGCCGCATCCCGCCCCATTCCTTTTGTGCCGCTGCCCAGTTGTCAGTGTGCTCTGACGCCGTGTCGGCGCCACAGCGTAGCGTTCGTGATCTTTGCACTCGCAGCCGATTCCCCTATCGGGTGGGGTGGCAGGCAAGATGGGTGCGTGACCCTCATCGATCAGCTGCCGCAGACCGCCGACCCCGACGCCTTGTTCGACGCCTTCGAGTCGTGGGCCCAGGAGCGCGGTCTCACCCTCTATCCCCACCAGGAGGAGGCGCTGATCGAGGTGGTCTCCGGGGCCAACGTGATCGTGTCGACGCCCACCGGCTCCGGCAAGAGCATGATCGCCGCGGGTGCGCACTTCGCGGCGCTCGCCCGGGACGAGGTCACCTTCTACACGGCGCCGATCAAGGCGCTTGTCTCGGAGAAGTTCTTCGAGCTGTGCAAGCTCTTCGGTACCGAGAACGTCGGCATGCTGACCGGCGACGCGTCCGTGAACGCGGACGCGCCCGTCATCTGCTGCACCGCCGAGGTGCTCGCGTCGATCGCGCTGCGCGACGGCAAGGACGCCGACGTCGGTCAGGTCGTGATGGACGAGTTCCACTTCTACGCGGAGGGCGACCGCGGCTGGGCCTGGCAGATCCCGATCCTCGAGTTGCCGCAGGCGCAGTTCATCCTGATGTCGGCGACGCTCGGCGACGTCTCGATGTTCGAGAAGGACCTCACCCGCCGCACCGGCCGCCCCACCTCGGTGGTCCGCTCGGCGACCCGGCCCGTGCCCCTTTCCTACGAGTACCGGCTCACCCCGCTGACGGAGACGCTCACCGAGCTGCTTCAGACCAAGCAGGCTCCCGTCTACATCGTGCACTTCACCCAGGCGCAGGCCGTGGAGCGGGCGCAGGCGCTGATGAGCATCAACATGTGCTCGCGGGAGGAGAAGGACGAGATCGCCGAGCTGATCGGCAACTTCCGCTTCACCACCAAGTTCGGTCGCAACCTGTCCCGTTACGTACGGCACGGCATCGGTGTGCATCACGCCGGCATGCTGCCCAAGTACCGGCGTCTGGTGGAGAAGCTGGCCCAGGCCGGTCTGCTGAAGGTCATCTGCGGCACGGACACGCTCGGTGTCGGTGTCAACGTGCCCATCCGCACGGTGCTGTTCACCGCCCTGACGAAGTACGACGGCAACCGGGTGAGGACCCTCCGTGCCCGCGAGTTCCACCAGATCGCGGGGCGGGCCGGTCGTGCCGGCTTCGACACGGCGGGCTTCGTGGTGGCGCAGGCGCCCGAGCACGTCGTCGAGAACGAGAAGGCACTCGCCAAGGCGGGCGACGATCCGAAGAAGCGCCGCAAGGTGGTCCGCAAGAAAGCTCCCGAGGGCTTCGTCGGCTGGACGGAGAACACCTTCGAGAAACTCATCGCCTCCGACCCCGAGCCGCTCACGTCCCGGTTCCGTGTGACCCACACGATGCTGCTGTCGGTCATCGCCCGCCCGGGCAACGCCTTCGAGGCCATGCGTCATCTGCTGGAGGACAACCACGAGCCGCGCAAGCAGCAACTGCGGCACATCCGGCGGGCGATCGCCATCTACCGCTCCCTCCTCGACGGCGGCATCGTGGAAAAGCTCGACGAGCCGGACGCCACGGGCCGCATCGTCCGCCTGACGGTCGACCTCCAGCAGGACTTCGCCCTCAACCAGCCGCTGTCGACGTTCGCCCTCGCCGCGTTCGAGCTGCTGGATCCCGAATCCCCTTCGTACGCTCTCGACATGGTGTCCGTCGTCGAGTCCACGCTGGACGATCCCCGGCAGATCCTCGCCGCCCAGCAGAACAAGGCGCGCGGCGAGGCCGTGGCCGCGATGAAGGCGGACGGGGTCGAGTACGAGGAGCGCATGGAGCGACTCCAGGACGTGTCGTACCCCAAGCCGCTGGAGGAGCTCCTCTTCCACGCGTACAACACGTACCGCAAGAGTCACCCCTGGGTGGGTGACCATCCGCTGTCGCCGAAGTCCGTCATCCGCGACATGTACGAACGGGCTTTGTCCTTCACCGAGTTCGTGTCCTTCTACGAGCTCGCCCGCACCGAGGGCATCGTGCTGCGCTACCTGGCCGGCGCCTACAAGGCTCTCGACCACACCGTGCCCGACGACCTCAAGTCGGACGACCTGGAGGACCTGATCGCGTGGCTCGGTGAGATGGTGCGCCAGGTCGACTCCAGCCTCCTCGACGAGTGGGAGCAGCTCGCCAACCCGGAGGAGATGACCGCCGAGGAGGCCCAGGAGAGGGCCGACCAGGTCAAGCCGGTCACCTCCAACGCTCGTGCCTTCCGTGTCCTCGTCCGCAACGCCATGTTCCGCCGCGTGGAGCTGGCCGCCCTCGACCAGGTCGACGAACTCGGCGAGATGGACGCGGAGTCCGGCTGGGACGCCGATCGTTGGGGCGAGGCGATGGACAAGTACTGGGACGAGTACGAGGACTTGGGCACCGGCCCGGACGCGCGCGGTCCCCGGCTGCTGATGATCGAGGAGGAACCGCAGAACGGGCTGTGGCGGGTCCGCCAGACCTTCGCCGACCCGAACGGCGATCATGACTGGGGCATCAGCGCCGAGGTCGACCTCACGGCCTCCGACGCCGAGGGGCGCGCCGTCGTCAGAGTCACCGACGTCGGCCAGCTGTGAGCACAGGAGAGGCCACGACATGACGACCAACCCCGCCGAGCGCCTCGTCGACCTGCTCGACCTGGAGCAGATCGAGGTCAACATCTTCCGTGGCCGCAGCCCACAGGAGTCCCTGCAGAGGGTCTTCGGTGGCCAGGTGGCCGGCCAGGCCCTCGTCGCCGCCGGGCGCACCACGGAGGGCGACCGGCCGGTGCACTCGCTACACGCGTACTTCCTGCGTCCCGGTCGTCCGGGCGTGCCGATCGTGTACCAGGTCGAGCGGGTCCGGGACGGGCGGTCGTTCACCACCCGGCGAGTCACCGCCGTGCAGCAGGGCCGCACGATCTTCAATCTGACCGCCTCCTTTCACAAGCCTGAAGAGGGGAGCTTCGAGCATCAGCTGCCGCCGGCCCGCGAGGTGCCGGACCCCGAGTCGCTGCCGACACTTGCCGAGGAGATCAAGCGGCATCTGGGCGCGCTGCCCGAGCAGTTGGAGCGCATGGCACGGCGTCAGCCCTTCGACATCCGTTATGTGGACCGGCTGCGCTGGACCCAGGACGAGGTGGAGAACGCCGAGCCGCGCAGCGCGGTGTGGATGCGCGCGGTCGGGCTGCTGGGCGACGACCCGCTGGTGCACACCTGCGCGCTGACGTACGCGAGCGACATGACCCTCCTGGACGCGGTCCGCATCCCGGTGGAACCCCTGTGGGGTCCGCGCGGTTTCGACATGGCGTCACTGGACCACGCCATGTGGTTCCACCGACCGTTCCGCGCGGACGAGTGGTTCCTCTACGACCAGGAGTCCCCGATCGCCGTGGGCGGGCGTGGACTGGCCCGGGGCCGCATCTACGACCTGGAGGGGCGCCTGCTCGTCTCGGTCGTCCAGGAAGGGCTGTTCCGCAAGCTCGGAACCTGACTGGTCCCCGCACCGGAGGTCCGGCACGGTCGGTCAGGGGTTTCCACGACGCAGCCATCCGAGCAGGCCACGTGGTTTCACCGGAGCCCCGCCGGGCTGGGACGACGCCCCGTCTGACGGTCCTCCGAGCTGTGCGGCACCGGATGCCCTCACCGTCGGCAGTCCGTGCTGTACCGCATCCGGCCACGGTTCCTTCGGCCCGGGTCGTGGCGCCGCCCGGCCTTCGCGGGCCTCGGCGACCGTTTGTCGCAGATCGGACCGCAGCCAGTCGATCTCGTCGGGGTCCTCGGCCGTCGTGATCCTCGCGGCGACCTGCGCGGCCGGCGAGTGGGGCGCGCCGTGGGTCGGCTGTGCGGGTCGCAGGCGGTTCACGTACGCGCGCTCGTAGGGGTCCCGGACGATCTCCGCGACCTGGACGGAGTCGAGCAGGGAGGCCACAGCCGCGGCTCGCGCCCACGGGTCTTCGGCCTGGCGCAGGAGGAATCCGAGGTGGCGTCCCCGCCAGTTGCGCGGGCGGAGGTCCAGGCCCGTGTCCAACTGGCCGCGCAGATGCTCCGGAGTACGTCCGCTCAGCAGCGGGGCGTTCTTCTCGTCCGCCGCGAACTGCCGCAGTTCATCCGCGAGGTACAGCCACACCACGGCTCGGTAGCGGTTGAGATAGAACTTGAGCGGTACCACCTGGCCCAGGCGGGCGAGGCGGGTGAACCGGGCGCTCGTCACGTCCATCAGGGCAGCGCCGTCCGCGGTACCCACCGCCCTGACACGCTCCCTCAGCCTTTCGGGAAAGCCGCTCTCGGCGCTCACACGGTCGATCTCCGCCCGCGCTACGCGGAGGCCTCCGCCTCCGTCGTCGACGACGGTGCGGATACGTCCCAGGTGGACGGCGAGGTCGAACTCTCCCCGTTTCAACCCCAGTTCTCGTGCGGCATGGCTCTGTGAGAGCGAGGTGCCGCGTGCCCGGACGCGCGTCGGGGCGGCGGGCACGATGGTCGTGACGGACTGGGTGACAGTGTTGCCGGACATGACGGTTCTCCCCCGTGTGGTGACGTGCCGACGCCGGTCTGCGCCTGCTTCGGAAAAACCGTAGCCGTTTTGCCGGACATCGCGGCAGGCCTGTGGATAACTCCGCAGACCTGAGAGAAGCCGCAGGTCAGAGGTCTATGGCTGGGTGCTTTCGGGCTGGCGCGCGTCCACGTCGAGGTGCTCTCCGACGCGGTTCACGAGCAGAGTCATCTCATAGGCGACCTGGCCGATGTCGGCTTCCGCGGCGCTGAGCACACACAGGCAACTGCCTTCGCCCGCCGCGGTGACGAACAGCACCGCGGCGTCGAACTCGACCATGGTCTGCCGCACATGGCCGGCGCCGAAGTGGCGGCCGGAGCCCTTGGCGAGGCTGTGCAGTCCGGAGGAGACGGCGGCGAGGTGTTCGGCGTCCTCACGTCTCAGCCCCGTGCTCGCGCCCGTCACGAGCCCGTCGCTGGACAGCACCATGGCGTGCTGAACGTGTTCGACGCGCTCGGTCAGGTCGTCCAACAACCAGCCCAGTCCCGCGCTCTGCGGCATGTTCGGTTCTCCCCGTGGTGTTGTTCCCCCCTGGCCGGAGGATCCGTCGAATCAGCCTTCCCCACCTACGTCGTCCGGGCAAGCAGGATGGGTACATGGCACAGAAGATGACCGACGAGCAATGGCGGGCCTTCGTTTCGCACGGGACCCGCACCGGCAAACTCTCGACCGTCCGTGCTGACGGGCGGCCCCACGTCACCCCGATCTGGTTCGTGCTGGATGGTGACGACGTGGTCTTCAACACCGGAAAAAGCAGCGTCAAGGGGCGGAATCTCGCCAGGGACGACCGAGTCGCCCTGTGTGTGGACGACGACCGGCCTCCGTACGACTTCGTCGTCCTGGAAGGGAGGGCCGCACTGTCGGAGGATCTCGACGAGCTCCGGCACTGGGCCACGCGGATCGGCGCACGCTACATGGGCGAGGACCGCGCCGAGGAGTTCGGTGCCCGTAACGGCGTTCCGGGTGAACTCCTCGTCCGCGTGCGCGTGGACAAGGTCCTGGCGTATGCGCGCGTAGCCGACTAGGACCTGCCGTCAGCCCACCGAGTCGAGCAGCCGGGCGGTGTGTACCCGCCCGGCGTACTCGACGAGCCGTATCAGCACCTCCTTCCCGGAGTCGCGATCACGGGCGTCGCAGAGGACCACGGGCGTTCCCCGCTCCAGGTCGAGGGCGCGCGACACATCGTGGGCCCCGTACGCACGGGCGCCCGCGAAGCAGTTGACGGCGACCACGAACGGGATCTTCCGGTGCTCGAAGTAGTCCACCGCCGGGAAACAGTCCTCCAGTCGGCGGGTGTCCGCGAGAACGACCGCGCCGAGGGCGCCCTGGGCCAACTCGTCCCACAGGAACCAGAACCGGTCCTGTCCCGGGGTGCCGAAAAGGTACAGGGACAGCCCTGACCGGATGGTGATGCGCCCGAAGTCCATGGCCACGGTTGTGGTGACCTTGTGGTCCACGCCGCCCGTGTCGTCCACCGACTGCCCCGCCTCGCTGAGCAGTTCCTCGGTGCGCAGCGGCCTGATCTCACTGACCGCACCCACAAGGGTGGTCTTGCCCACGCCGAAACCACCGGCGACCAGGATCTTCAGCGCCAGGGCGGCCGTGTCCCCGCCTGTGGCATCGGAGTACTCGGAGACCATCGATCACTTCTCCCAGGAGTGCGGTGTGCGGTCGGCGTGCGGGCGGGTGTGCGACGTCAGCATGGTGGCAACTCCCGTATCGTTTCGTGACGTTCGATCACATATAGATCGATTCGACCGAGTCACTTTTGTTCGGTTTCGAATAGGTGCGGAAGTCGAAACGAGGGCATCTCCCTGAGGTCGTCTACAGCGCCTTCAACCCCTCGATCACCTCACGCAGAATGCGCTCGTCGGGCAGTTGCGCAGGAGGTACGGGACGACTGACGGTGACGCGACCCCACTCCAGTAGGTCACCGAGGAGCACACGCACCACGCCGACGGGCAGGTCGGCGCCCGTGGCGAGCTCGGCGACCGACTGTGTCTCGGGCCGGCACAGCCCGATCAGGGCCCGGTGTTCCGGACCGAGTGCGGTGTCGTCTGCACCGGGTGCCGCGGTATCGAGCGTGACCAGGGCGATGAGGTCGAACCGCACGCCGGTGGGCCCAGGGTGGGTGCGTCCGCCCGTCATGGCGTACGGGCGGACGAGGGGTCCGGCCTCGTGGTCGTACCACTGGCTGCCCGGCGGCTGGTGCGGGGCGCGCGTCCCGTCCTCGATCACCTGCGCGAGCCCGCCGGTCACCTGGTGACC
>NZ_VJZC01001100.1 GCF_009377185.1 Streptomyces spongiae | reverse complement strand
GTGTGCGTGGGTGCAGTCATGGCACTTCGATCCTGCCATGCGGGGGTCGCGGAGTGTGGGTACCGGGTCGCGGTGGGTGGGTCGCGTACGGGCTCGGAGAGGACTGGGACCACCCTGAGTCGCCGTACCAGGATGATGATCTGGAGAAAGTAGTGCCAGGGCGGCGGGGTGGGGCCAGGGAAGTGGCGGATCTCTCGTAAGGTTTGCGGCGTGGGATCTTTGCGTAATCCGATCGGGCCGCTTCCCTCCTCCATCTACTGGCGACGGAGGGCCGTTCTGCTGACCGTTGTCGCCCTGTTGGCGCTTCTGGTCACCTGGGTCGTCACCAGCGGCGGTGGGAACGGCAAGGACAGCGCGGACGGGTCCGACGGCAAGAACCCGGCGCCCTCGATCACGCCGGGCCCCGGCAGTTCGGGGCCCGCGATCAGCCAAGCGCCGGGCGGGCGCGACGAGTCACCGGGCGGCGACACGTCGGGGTCCGGTTCCGGCTCTGGTTCCGGTGATGGCTCGGGTTCGGGCGACACCGGTGGTGGGTCCGGGGCGAGCAGTGGTTCCGGCGCCGGCTCCGAAGGTGTCGGCAGTGGCAGCACCGGGGGCGAGGACGGTGGCACCTCCGGTGAACAGGTCCCGGCGGGTTCGAGCCTGCCCAACTGCGCTTCCGACGCGGTGAAGTTGACGGTCCGCAGCACCAAGAACACCTACGAGCCCGGTGAGAAGCCCACGTTCCAGCTCACCGCGCGGAACTCCTCCGGCAGTGACTGCAAGGTCGATCTCGGCCCCAAGAACGCGGTGGTGACGGTCACTCAGGCCGACAGCGACGACGAGATCTGGTCCTCCGCCGACTGCCCCAAGGCCGCCGGCAGCCTCCTGTTCCGCGTCCCCGCCGATGGCAGCGCCGCCTACACGTTGGCCTGGGACCGCGAGCCGAGTGCCCCCGACTGCGCGACTCCCTCCGGGGGTTCGGCCCCCGCGGGCACCTACCTGGTGGAGGCCAAGGCCCCCGGCCTCACGAAGGCCCAGACGTCGTTCGTACTGGCGAAGGACTGAGGACGGTCGGCCGGGGCGCACCGGGTTTTCCTCGCCCCCGCCGCCCCTACCCGTCCCATCCCCAGGGG
>NZ_VJZC01001099.1 GCF_009377185.1 Streptomyces spongiae | reverse complement strand
GCGCGATCAAGGACGGTGACATCGAGTTCGCCGTGGACCAGCAGCCCTATCTCCAGGGTTACCTGTCGATCGATTCGCTGTGGCTGTACAAGAACAACGGCAACTACATGGGTGGTGGCGAGCAGCCGGTGTTGACGGGTCCGGCGTTCGTGGACAAGTCCAACGTGGAGAAGGTTGCCGCGTTCGCCGCGAAGGGCACCAGGTGATGGGTATGACGCAAGAGGCTGCGCCGGCGGTGGAGACACCGCCGGCCTCCGGCCCGAAGCAGGGCGACGGGCGGACGGCTCGGCGTCCGCTGGCGCTGAGGCTGCTGGCCCGTCCCGAGGTGGGGGTCTTCCTCGGTGCGGTCGCGGTGTATGTGTTCTTCCTGGCCGCGGCGCCTCCGGTGCGTGAGGCCAGTGCGATGGCGAACATTCTGTATCAGTCCTCGACGATCGGGCTGATGGCGCTGCCGGTGGCGCTGTTGATGATCGGCGGGGAGTTCGACCTGTCCTCGGGTGTCGCGGTGATCACCTCGGCGCTGACCGCGAGCATGGTCAGCTACCAGCTGACGATGAACGTGTGGGTCGGCGTCATTGCCGCGCTGGTGGTGTCGTTGGCGGTGGGGGCGTTCAACGGGTGGATGCTGGTCAAGACCGGTCTGCCCAGCTTCCTCGTCACCCTGGGCACGTTTCTGATCTTGCAGGGTGTGAACCTGGCGGTCACGAAGCTGATCACCGGGAACGTGGCCACGGACAACATCAGTGACATGGACGGCTTCGACCAGGCGAAGGCGATCTTCGCGTCGACGTTCGAGGTCGGCGGGGTCACCGTGAAGATCACGGTGGTGTACTGGCTGGTGTTCGCGGCGCTCGCGACGTGGGTGTTGCTGCGCACGAAGTACGGCAACTGGATCTTCGCGGTGGGCGGGAACCAGGACAGTGCCCGTGCGGTGGGTGTGCCGGTGACGTTCACGAAGATCTCGCTGTTCATGCTGGTCGGGTTCGGTGCCTGGTTCGTCGGCATGCACCAGCTGTTCTCCTTCTCCACCGTGCAGTCGGGTGAGGGTGTGGGGCAGGAGTTGATCTACATCGCGGCGGCGGTGATCGGTGGCTGTCTGCTGACCGGTGGCTACGG
>NZ_VJZC01001098.1 GCF_009377185.1 Streptomyces spongiae | reverse complement strand
GGGCCTGGGGGACCGGCGCCGCGCGGGTGCGGCTGTTCGTGCACGATCGGAACACGCGCGCCGAGGCGTTCTATCGCAAGGCCGGGTTCGTGGCGAGTGGGGTGACTGTGCCCGGGCCCGCGGGGGTTGGGGGCCGACAGCTGGAGTACGTCGTCGAGCGGAGGGTGTAGAGGGGCGTAGGGGGCCGGGTGAGCAGCGCCTCTATACCGGCAGCTCGTACTGGGGCCATCGTGAACGGCCCTGTTCCCGTGACCTCATCAGTGCCAGCGTCGGCATGCCGCGGTCCGCTCCGGTGGTCAGGAGGTCGGGGAGTTGAGGGAGGGGCGCCACCGCTGCCACGTCGTCCAGGATCAGGGTGAGTGGTGGGTCGAGGCGGCCGGAGGATGACCGTTCGGCCATGCGCCGGCCGCGCTCGACCACGCTTGCGGTCAGGGCGGTGAGCAGAGGCATGGCCCCCGGGATCGCCCTGGGGTCCTCGATGGGTTCACCGACCACATAAAGTGTGCCCCCTTCGTGGACAAAGGAATCCAAGGCCAGCGAGTCATTTCGGTTGGGAGTGCAGGATTCCCGGACATTGATGGTGGAGAGGGCCGACAGGGCACGGGCTGTCAGTTCCTGGGCCATGTCCCGGCGTTCGGGGTGCGAGGTGAGCGCGGATTCCAGTTCGCCCGCCGTGCCCGCCACCGCCTTCGGGTTCGTCCGCAGGACTCGTACCGCCTCCTGTACCTGCGTGCCCTGTGCCCAGCGGTGGATGTGGCGGACGGTGCGACCGTCCACGGCGGCGGCGTGCAGATAGCTGCGCAGGAGCGTTTCAGCGACGTCGGCGAGCGCTTGGTCGATCTTGGCCGTGGGGCGGATCGGGGCGAGGAGCGCGGCTGCCCGGGCCGTTGCGACCGCCTTGTCCTCGCAGCCTCTTGAGGGCGACCAGTGGAGGCGGGCCGGGGTGTCGCAGAGGTGCGAGGGGTCGTAGAGGTGGACCGGGCCGAGCTTGGTGCGCGCGTCCTTGGTCTCCGCCCAGAGCGCGGCGTTCGAGGTGATGACCAGGGCGGAGCCCTCGGCGTCGCGTACCGCCTGGGCGGCGATGGGGTGGCGGGTCGCGGCCGGGCCGAGGACCACGGGGCCGCGGGGGCCGCGG
>NZ_VJZC01001097.1 GCF_009377185.1 Streptomyces spongiae | reverse complement strand
GCCCCGCCGCCCGCCGCCACCAGCCCCCCCCGCTCCACCCCCTGGTCCAGGAATTCCTGGACTCCCTCGCCACCGCCCAACGCGACCGCTTCACCGGCCGCTGCGCCGAGGCGATCCTCATCTCCCGCCACATCGCCGCCGCCGACGCCACCCGCAGCAAACGCGCGGCCCGCAAACCGATGACCAACGGCGAAGCCCGCAAAGCCCTCAAGCAGGCCAAACTCACCGCCCGCCGCATCCGCGAGGCCGGCGACCCACTCCACGGCAGCTTCGCCGCGCCCTGCCGCGCCTGCGAGGCCCTCAGCGCCCACTTCGGCGTACGGATCGTGGACCCCACCCAGGAACCCTGACCCCGCAAGACGGCGTCCCCACCGACACGGTGACCGCCGAGCACCAACCCTCGACGAACGAAGGGCAGATGCAAGCCGACCGCTCCTCCACCACTCGCTTCTCCGTGCCCGTGGACGCCGCGCTGCGCGCCGCGGGCTGGCTGCCGGGCCGCTGGGACATAAAGCAGGCCGAGATCTGGGCCGACACCCTCCGCGAGCACACATCCCCCGCGGGACACCGCCACGCGGTCTTCCCGGCGGCCGTGGAGGCGTGGGCGGAGTTCGGCGGCCTCCACATCACCGCCCAGGGCCCCGGCCGCGCACTCGCCCCCTCGGCGCTCCACCTCGACCCCCTGCACGGGCTCCACATGGCCCGCACCCTCGGCGACCTCGGGCGCGCCCTCGGCACCGAGGTCTGCCCCCTCGGTCTCGAACCCGACACGCACACCATGCTCGCCATCGACACGGAAGGGCGCGTGTACGCGCTGGACCACACCGGCGACTGGTACCTGGGCCCCTCGCTCGACCAGGCGTTCACGACGCTGCTGACGGGGATACCGCCGGTACGGCTCACCGCGGGGTGAACCCAGTTCGCGTCTGCCCCTTCGGGTGAGTGGCCGACTGCGGGTCCGTCGTGGCTTGTCGCGCAGTTCCCCGCGCCCCTGAAAACCTGGGGCGCACCCGGCACCACGACGCGCCCTGACCGCCCCGCAGCCGCCCATGCTCCCCAGAGGATGTGCCAGGAGGCGACCTCCCGGCGCGCCCCCGACCCACGAACGAACCCAAGGCGCCGACGACTCCCCCCTCCGCTCACC
>NZ_VJZC01001096.1 GCF_009377185.1 Streptomyces spongiae | reverse complement strand
GGCGGTGGCGGTCGTGGCGGCCGTCGCCTTCCTCCTCCTCGAAGCACGCAGTCCGCATCCGGTGGTCCCGCTGGGCCTGTTCCGTACCCGCGCGGTGGCCGTGGCGGTCGCGGCGGGAGCGGCTGTCAGCGTGGCCTTCTACGGGACGGTCTTCGTCTTCTCGCTCTTCTTCCAGCAGGTGCAGCACCGCTCCGCGCTCGCCGCGGGCCTGATGTTCCTTCCGATGACCGGCCTGATCGCGGTGACGAACATCGCGGCGGGCAGGCTGACCAGCCACCGCGGCCCCCGCCTCCCGATGCTCGTGGGCCAGTCCCTGGCGGCGGCGGGACTGCTGCTGCTCCTCTACGTCGACGAGGACACCCCGTCGATGGCGGTGGCCGCGCTCCTGGTCCCCACGGCGCTCGGCTGCGCCCTGTCCGTGCCGCCGCTCACGGCCGCGATGATGGACGCGGTGCCGCCGTCCCGGGCGGGGCTCGCGGCGGGCGTCCTGAACTCCGCGCGCCAGGTGGCCGCCGGCCTGGGCATCGCCGTGTTCGGCACACTGCTCGCCGGAGGCTTCGAGCCGGGCATGCGGCAGAGCCTGGCGCTGGGCGCGGGCCTGCTCACGGCGACAGCTCTGGCCACCGTGGGGCTCCGCCCCTCAGGTACCGTCACGTAGCCCGTCGGGCCAGGCGTCGCGGTACTCGATGTGGTCGAACGTGACCACGCACCCCTCACCCACCGGTGACTGGGTCATGAACCCGACGAGCGCCGCCGACGTGGGCCCTTCGTCCCCCAGCGTGAACAGCCGGATGAAGGTCCACTTCTTGCCGTCGCGGGAGGCGTGGAAGGCGAAGGCCCGGCCGGTGCGGCTGATGCGGAGCCAGACCGAGCTTCCCTCCACGGTGAAGGAGTTGGCGTCGTCCGAGTGACCGCGGGTGACGACCGTGCACACCGTGGGCACGTCCGGTGAGTACTCCAGGCACAGCTTCGCCCAGGCCCGCGGGCCCACGTGGACGTAGAGGGCGCCCGCGTCGAAGGAGGCCGCGAAGCCCACCGTGACACGGGCGATCAGCTGGAAGTCCCCCTCCGGCGCCCCGAGCAGCCGCGGAGCGTCCGCCGCGGGCTCCAGCGCCTCCCCGGTGGGCGGCACGAACCGGTCCTCCCC
>NZ_VJZC01001095.1 GCF_009377185.1 Streptomyces spongiae | reverse complement strand
GGGAAGGGGAGGCGGTGGGATCGGGTGCCGCCTGGCTCGCATGGGCCATGCCCGGTGCGCCCAGTACGGTCACCGCGCAGACCAGTGCCACGGCCGCCGTGGTCAGGCTCCGCTTGCCCGCGCCCATACCTCTTCCCCCAAACTGATTAACCGTCAGTAACTTCCGGACACTTGGGGGATCGTGCCATGTCGTGCCGCAATACGACAGAGGCGGACACCAACTCCCTCCCCAGTTCCACTCCTCCGCAGACCTCCGCAGACGATCTCCCCGCCCTTTGTGACGAACGACTCACGGTGCGCGTTCCCGCAGGCCGGGTGTGACGAGGGGCGTTTCGCGGTCGGCGGAAGTGGCGCGTGGTGCGGCCCCGTGTCACGTCAGCCGCGCGGCGCCAACGCCTCCCACGCCACCGTGACTTCGCCCTGGCGCCAGCGGGCGGCGCGATCCCGCACCGGCCAGTCGGCGCTCACGGCGCGGACGGCGCGCATCCAGCGCTGACGGGCGCCGTACGAGGCGTACGGCGCCGCGGCCGCCCACGCGCGGTCGAAGTCGCGGAGGAAGGCGTGCACCGGCTCGCCCGGCACGTTGCGGTGGATGAGGGCCTTCGGCAGCCGCTCGGCGAGGTCGGACGGGCGGCCCAGGGAGCCGAGACGGGTGGCGAACGTGACCGTACGGGGGCCCTCCGGCCCGAGGGCGACCCAGACGTGACGGCGGCCGATCTCGTCGCACGTGCCCTCGACCAGCAGGCCACCCCGGGACGCGGTCGTGGCGGGGGCGAGCCGTGCGCGGAGGCGGTCCCAGACCGCGGCCACCTCGTCCTCGTCGTACTGCCGCAGGACGTTCGCCGCGCGGATCAGGGTCGGCCTCCCCTCCACCGGGACCTCGAACCCGCCGTGCCGGAAGCCCAGCCCCGCCCGCTCGTACGGCCGCGCGGCCGCCACCCGGGCCGGATCGATCTCGACGCCGACCACGCGGGTGCGGGGGGCGGCCGTGCGCAGCCGCTGGAGCAGTTCCACCGCCGTCCAGGGCGCGGCGCCGTAGCCGAGGTCGACCGCCGTCGGGTCCGCCGCGCGGCGGAGCTCGGCGCCGTGGGTCGCCGCGATCCAGCGGTCCATGCGGCGCAGGCGGTTGGGGTTGGTGGTCCCTCGGGTGACGGTTCCCTGGG
>NZ_VJZC01001094.1 GCF_009377185.1 Streptomyces spongiae | reverse complement strand
CTCCACGGCGCCCGACTCCCAGTCCACATGAGTGGACGGCTGATCGGCGTGCAGGGTGCGGGGCAGGGTCTCCTCCCGCAGCGCCATCACCATCTTGATGACACCGGCCGCGCCCGCAGCCGCCTGCGTGTGACCGATGTTCGACTTGATCGACCCCAGCCAGAGCGGCTCACCATCGCCGTCGCGCGCCTGGCCGTAGGTGGCAAGGAGGGCCTGCGCTTCGATCGGATCGCCGAGGCGCGTGCCGGTACCGTGCGCCTCCACAGCGTCGATGTCGCCCGCCGTGACTCCGGCGTTCGCCAGCGCCTGGCGGATCACGCGCTGCTGGGACGGCCCGTTCGGCGCGGTCAGACCGTTGGACGCACCGTCCTGGTTGACCGCCGAGCCCCGCACCACAGCCAGCACCGGCCGGCCCAGACGGCGCGCCTCACTCAACCGCATCAGCACCAGCACACCCGCACCCTCGGCCCAGCCCGTACCGTCCGCCGACTCCCCGAACGCCTTGCACCGACCATCAGAGGCCAGACCCCCCTGACGCGAGAACTCCACGAAAGTGGCCGGCGTGGCCATGACGGTCACACCACCCGCCAGGGCCGTGTCACACTCCCCCGACCTGAGCGACTGACACGCCAGATGCAGCGCCACCAACGACGACGAACACGCCGTGTCCACCGTCACCGCCGGCCCCTCGAAACCGAACACATACGCCACACGACCGGAGAACACACTGCCCGCGTTACCGTTGCCGAGCAGCCCCTCCACCTCATCCGGCGTCACCGGCAGCCGCGAAGCGTAATCGTGGTACATCAACCCCGCGAACACACCCGTCCGCGAACCCCTCAGCGACAACGGATCAACACCCGCCCGCTCCAACGCCTCCCACGACGTCTCCAGCAACAACCGCTGCTGCGGATCCATCGCCAACGCCTCACGCGGAGAAATCCCGAACAACTCCGCGTCGAACTCGGCCGCCTCATGCAGAAACCCCCCCTCCCGCGTGGCAGAGCTGCCCGGGCCCTCGCCGAACAGCGACGCCAGGTCCCAGCCACGATCCACCGGAAAACCCGACACACCGTCACCGCCGGACGCCACCAAGTCCCACAACGCCCCCGGCGAATCCACACCGCCCGGGAACCGGCACCCCATCCCCACGATCGCAACCGCCTCGTCC
>NZ_VJZC01001093.1 GCF_009377185.1 Streptomyces spongiae | reverse complement strand
TGAACGGCCTCGTCCTCAAACGCCGGACGGGCTACGTGAGGCCCCCGCCCGTACCCGTACCCCCACCCTCGTCCTCGTCGCCACCAACTGCCCGTCCTGTGGGTACGCGTGCCAGGTGCGCCAGTGGACCTGGCCCTCGTGTCTCTGCGCGAGCAACGCCGTGAAGGCGTACGGGCTGCCGGGGAAGACTCCGGCCAGGCCGTGGGGGTGGTCGGAGACGAGGTCGAGCAACTCCTGGGCGCGGCCGGCGAAGGAGCCGGGTGAGAGGACCTCCACGCGGGCCGCGAACTCGTACTCCCAGTCGCCGGACCGCTTGGCCACGCCGAGGGGGAGCGGTGTGCTGGAACCCGCGATGCACGCGACCGTCTCCGAACAGCCACCCCGCTCCTCCTCCAGGAGTACCTGGTGGGACGCGCCGAGCAGTCGCAACTGGAGCTTCGCCCCGGCGAGTTCCAGGTCGAGGGTGGCGAGCGCGGGCAGCGGCTCACGCCCCAGCGCCCAGGCCAGGTCGGCCGCGCGCGTGTCGGTGTAGGAGGTGTTCAGGGTCGTGAGCATGGGTCGGCTCCGCAAGCACGCGAGGAGAGGGGTGAGGAACGGAGTGGGGGGTGGTCCGTCGCGCCCCGGTCGGCACCGGGGCCAGGCCCGGTCAGCCGGATCGGATCAGCCGGTTCGGATCAGTCGGTTCAGATCAGTCGGATCAGGTGACGTCCGGGGGCTGCGTTGGCGATTTATAGGGAATCATGAACTGTGGCGCCGCCACAGCGTTTTTACCCAAGTTCGTGGGGTTTCCATCCCCCCGAGGGCTACACAGCTCAACTGTTCAACGAGGCGGCATGGGCGCGGAGACGAGTGCGCATATGCGCGTGCGCCCCCGTGCGGGCGGTGTGCGCCATCGGACGGCGGCCCGCCCGAACCGCGACGCACGACGGCGGGCGCCCGCCGGGGGTGGAAAACAAGCGAGCGCCCGCCGGGAGGACAAGCGAACGCCCGCCGGGGAACAACCTCCCCCCGGCGGGCGCTCGTTCCGGGTCCGGACGCCATCCGGACCCGGTTCGCACCTTTCCCTGGTTCGCCTCCGGGGCGCGCCCCTTCGGCCCGCGCGGAGCTCGGCTGCCCCGTGTCAGCTGCCTCCGCCGCCGCATCCGCCCCGGTCATCCCTCCGCCGGCTCGA
>NZ_VJZC01001092.1 GCF_009377185.1 Streptomyces spongiae | reverse complement strand
CCACATGGCCCAGGAGGTGCAGGGGAGCGGGTCGGATCCCGGCTGTGTCGGCGGCGTCCCAGTGGGCGAGGGCGCGCGGCAGGTCGACCAGGCCGTGGATCAGGGGCGGCGGGGTGGGGTTCGTGCCGGGCCGCGACGGGCGTCCGGGGCCGGGGACGGGACCGGGGCCGGGGCCGGTGAGATGGGCGTGCAGCAGCGACTCCAGGCGGCATGAAGCGAGGGTGCCGGGCAGTTGGTGGCGGTCGGCGGTGGCTCCTCGGCCCTGGCCGCCCGTGAGGGCGAGGGAGCGGAGGTCCTCCGGTACGTGCGTCTCGGTGGTGTCGAGCGCGAGCAGTCCGCCTCCGACGACGAGGACGTCCTGCGCGCCCTTCATACGGTCGAGGGCTCGCCCGGTGTCGAAGCAGTGCGGGAAGGAGTCGTCGACGACGATCGTGCCGGGCCGTAGCCGGTCGGGGTCCAGCAGTGTCGTCGGGCCGCTGACCGCGGTGACGACGACGTCCGCCTCGTACACCTCGGCGGGCAGGCCGCGGCCGGACTCGACGACCTGGACGCGCGTCGTCGGGTGGTCGGCGGACAGCTCCGCGGCGAGGCGGCTCAGCCGAGGGCCGCTGCCGGGCAGGTCGCACAGGAGCAGCCGGGCCGGTGGGCGGGGGCCGCGGGCCAGCAGCAGCCGCAGCGACGACGTGCCGATCGATCCGCAGCCGACGACGGCGAGGGTGAGCTCCGCAAGATCGCGACCGGTCGCCGCGAGCGCGGCGTGGACGGTCTTGACGACCGAGACGGTCGTCGTCGCGTGCCCGGTGGTGAGCGCCGCCGTCGCCGCGGGGGTCTCCCGCAGGACGTCGAAGCCGTAGCCGGTCAGGGACGGGATCATGCCGGCGAGCGACACGCACCGTGCTCCGAGCGACGCGGCGAACTCGACGGCGCGGGCGGTACGGGCGGCCAGGCCGCCGCCGGGGGCCAGTTCGTCGGCGAACACCGGGAGCGAGACGAAACCGGACCTGCCGAGCGGTGTGGTGACGTCCTCCAGCAGCCTGGCCCGGCCGTCCGGGAAGAGCAGGGCGCGCAGTTGTTCCCGCCCGGGTGCGGCGTGCGGGGGCAGTCCGGCGAAGGCGGCCAGGTCCCGGGGAGTGGGCAGGTATCCGACGAGGGCGGCGTCGAGCGGGCGGGGCG
>NZ_VJZC01001091.1 GCF_009377185.1 Streptomyces spongiae | reverse complement strand
GTACGACGGTGATACCGAGTCGGAGGGCGAGCCGGGGGACGGGACAGGGGGCAGGACAGGGAAGAAGACAGGGGACGCCGACGAACACGGCGCACACGGCGCACACGGCGCACACGGCGCACACGGCGACCAGGGCGTACTCGCCATGGCGCCCGACACCGTGCTCACCGACCAGCTCCGCGGGGACACCTCGGCCGCACAGCACGCCCTGGAGGAACTCCGGGCCCGCCACCGCACCGCGGTCCTGGCGTACGCCCGTCTCTACACGGCCGGCGAACAGGCTGCCCGCCAACTCACCGACGAGGCCTTCGTGTCGGCCGCCCACGAGACGGTACGCGGGCTCGACCCGAAGACCCCTTGGCGCCACCACCTGCTGCTCCTCACGGGCCGGGTGGCCGCCTCGTGGGCGACGGACGACCGCGCCGTGCACCTCGCCCCGGGTCTGCTGCCACACCTCAGCGAGCACGGATCCGCCACCGGAACCACGATCGAGCCGCAGCTCCTCGGCGCCTTCCAGGCGCTGCCGACGCGGGTCCAGGGCCTGGTCTGGTACGGCGTCGTGGACGAGGAACCCGACGAACGCACCGCCACGTTCCTGGGCTGCACGCGCCAGGACGTGACGTACGGCGCGGAATCGGCCTTCCAGGCCCTGCGCCACTGTGTGCTCACCGCGCTCCTGGCCCGCTCGGCCGACCCGGACTGCCAGGACTTCCGGCGCCTCATCGAGGAGGCGGCCCACCCCGAGAACCCCCGCCACAGCCCCGACCTCCAGGAGCACATGGCGCAGTGCCGGCACTGCGCGGGCGCGTACCGGGAGCTGGCCGCCCTGCGCGACACCCCGCGCACGGCGCTCGCCGAGGGGCTGCTGGTGTGGGGCGGCACGGCGTACGTCCTGGGCGGCGGCCCGGCCGGATCGCGTACCGCGGGAGTGGGTGCGGGTGCGGGCGGACGTGCTGGTGCTGGTGCTGGTGCTGGTGCTGGTGCTGGTGCTGCCAACGATGCGGCCGGTACGGCGTCCGGCGGCTCCCGGTGGCCCGCTTGGTTGCCCGTACGCGGCCTCGCGCTCGCCTCCGCCGCGCTGGGCGTCGCGGTGGCACCGCTGCTGGTGTACCTGCTCTCGTCGACCGGCTCGGACCAGCGGCAGACCGCCGCCACACAACCCACGACGCGTCCCCCCGCGGCCACGGC
>NZ_VJZC01000109.1 GCF_009377185.1 Streptomyces spongiae | reverse complement strand
GGTAGGGGCGGCGGGGGCGAGAATCACGCCGTGTGCCCCAGCGCGGAGCCGTCGACGGCGTGAGCCAACCGCTGTCCGGCGCACAACCGCTCGGCCTCCCCCGTGACCGCGAGGCCGAGGCGCGCCACCTCGTTCCCCTGCGAACCGGCCAGGTGCGGGGTGATGAAGGCGTTCGGCAGGTCGAAGAGGGGCGAGGACGCGGGCAGTGGCTCGGGGTCGGTGACGTCGAGGATCGCGCTGATGCGCCCGGCGCGCAGCTCGTCGATGAGCGCGTCGTGGTCGACGAGCGCGCCGCGTGCGGTGTTGATCAGGACGGATCCGTCCGGCATCAGGGCGAGTTCGCGGCGGCCGACCAGATGGCGGGTCTCGGGCGTGTCCGGGGCGTGGACCGTGACGATGTCGGAGGTGCGCAGGAGGTCGTCGAGCGGCAGCAGGGGTACGCCGAGTGCCGCGGCCCCGGCCTCGTCGACGTACGGATCGGTGAGGCTCGGCCGCAGGTCGAAGGGGCGCAGCAACTCGATGAGGCGGCGCCCGATGCGGGAGGCGCCGATGATGCCGACGCGTCGGCCGTAGTTGCCGATGCCGGGGACGATCTCCCAGCCGGGGTGGACCCGTTCGGTCCTCAGGCGCTCCCTGCTCACGAAGAGGTCCTTGCCCGCGAGCAGGATCATGCCGAGCGTGTACTCGGCGACGGGCAGCGCGTTGGCGTCGGCCGCCGAGGAGACCGTGACGCCGCGCTCCCACACCGCTGGGGTCGTGAAGCCCTTCACCGAGCCCGCTGAGTGCAGGATCGCCCGCAGCTTCGGCGCCGCGTCGAGCACCGCCTCGTCGACCGTGGGGCAGCCCCAGCCCGTGACCAGGACCTCGGTCTCGGCGAGCTTGTCCCGCACCCGGGGGTCGGCGAAGTTCTCGGCCACCAGTGTGGGATCGATGTCCACGGCGTCACGCAGGCGGGCCAGCACGTCCGGCGGGAAGATCCTGGGCACGTTCTCGGCGGTCATGGCGAACAGGGCCACGGGACGCTGGGGCAAGGAAGGGCCTTCCGGCTGGTGGGCGCAGGGACAGCAACCGGTCCCAACGTAAGCGGCGGCGCGCGAGGGGGTCAATGAACCGCGTGCGGGCGGGAGTTGGAACCGCCTCGTTCCGCGCGGAAGAAGAGAAGCACCCCCGGCGGAGGGGGAGAAGAGAGCCGGGGGTGCTGCGGACGGCGGACGGGGGAATCCGTCATCCGCACTGGAGACTCGGCAGCCGACGGCCGATAACAGAAATTCGGCGACCCGGAATCTCGTACGTGCACCGGGTGATCAAGAGGAACGGTTGATCAGGCGGTCCCCTTCGGTTGAGATTCCGTCGTACAGGCCGGAGCGCACGGCACGCGCGAGCCGGCACCTGTGCTACGGCCACCGGACTTCCAGGGAAGGGACACCGGGGATGAGCGACACCCTGACCAACTGGGCGGGCAACATCACGTACACGGCCAAGGAGCTGCACCGGCCGCACTCGATCGAGGGGGTGCGGGCGCTGGTCGCGGGCAGCGACGCGGTGCGGGTCCTCGGCAGTGGGCACTCGTTCAACGAGATCGCCGAACCGGGCGGCGAGGGCGTGCTGTTGTCGCTGACCGAGCTGCCGCCGGTGGTGGAGGTGGACACGGCGGCCCGTACGGTACGGGTCGGGGGCGGCGTACGGTATGCCGAACTGGCCGCCGCCGTGCACCGGCACGGGCTCGCCCTGCCCAACATGGCCTCCCTCCCCCACATCTCGGTGGCCGGTTCGGTGGCGACCGGCACGCACGGGTCGGGCGACGCCAACGGCTCGCTCGCCTCGGCCGTGCGTGAGGTGGAGCTGGTCACGGCGGACGGGGAGGTCGTCGTGATCGGCCGTGGCGAGCCGCGCTTCGGCGGGGCGGTGACCTCTCTGGGCGCCCTGGGTGTCGTCACCGCGCTCACCCTCGACCTGGAGCCCGGTTTCGAGGTGAGCCAGCACGTGTACGTGGACCTGCCGCTCGCGGGGCTCGACCACGCGGCCGTGGCGGCGACGGCGTACAGCGTGAGCCTGTTCACGGACTGGCGGGAGCCGCGCTTCAACCACGTCTGGGTCAAGCGGCGTACCGACCAGCCGCCGGCGGACTTCCCGTGGGCGGCGCCCGCGACCGAGGCCGTGCACCCGGTGCCGGGGATGCCCGCCGAGAACTGCACGCGGCAGTTCGGGGTGCCGGGCCCCTGGCACGAGCGGCTGCCTCACTTCCGGGCCGAGTTCATCCCGAGCAGCGGGGCCGAGCTCCAGTCCGAGTACCTGCTGCCCCGGCCCTGCGCCCTGGACGCGCTCCACGCGCTGGACTCCGTACGGGACGTGATCGCGCCCGTGCTCCAGATCTGCGAGGTGCGGACGGTGGCCGCCGACGAGCAGTGGCTCAGCCCGTCCTACGGGCGGGACACGGTCGCCCTGCATTTCACGTGGATCGACGACACCGCGGCCGTGCTGCCCGTGGTCCGGCGGGTGGAGGAGGCGCTGGAGGCGTTCGACCCGCGACCGCACTGGGGCAAGGTGTTCACGGTCCCGTCGGCGGTGCTGCGTGAGCGGTACCCGCGGCTCGGTGACTTCCGGGCGCTGGCCGAGGAGCTGGATCCGGCGGGCACGTTCCGGAACGGGTTCGTACGGGACGTGCTGGGCGACTGACGCCCGCACTCCTCGCGCCGTATACCCTGACGTGCCACCCCCACCACCGACGGACTTTGTAAACCCCCTTTCCTAACCCCTTGTCGAAAGTCCCGGCAGGCCATAGCCTTGCGCCGCGCCGGAGCCGACGGACGGGCCTGGCCATTGGCCGGAAGGAACGAGGGAGATCTCGTGTCGGTGGTGCTGTGCTTTCCCGGGGGACAACCCCCGGACCCCCGGCCGAAAGGACGGGTGAGCACCCAGCGACGTGCAGCGAGGGGGGTCCAGTGAGGCACCGCACATCACGTGACATCCGCACCGCGAACCGCTACGAGGTGCTGCGCCAGATCATCGCCCAGTCGCCCACGTCCCGGCAGGAACTGGCCGCCGCCACCGGGCTGAGCCTCGCCACGGTCGCCACCCTCGTGGGCGAGCTGCTCGATCTGCGCATGATCACGGAGGTCGGGTTCGAGGACTCGGCGGGCGGGCGCCCCCGGGGACTCGTGGCCGTCAACGCGTCGGGGGGCGCGTTGATCGGCGTGGACATCGCGGAGACGTACGTCCGTGTCGAGCTCTTCGACCTGGGGCTGAACGTGCTCGCGCGCGCCGACGAGGACATGCGCCCGGGCGAGAGCCGCCCGGAGCAGGTCGTCGGCCATGTCGCGGCGGCCGTCGGCTCGGTGGTCACGCAGGCGGGGGTCGAGGGTGCCCGGGTGCTGGGCGTCGGGGTGAGCGTGCCGGGGCAGGTCGACCGGGACACGGGCGTCGCGGAGTACGCCCCCAACTGGGACTGGCACGACGTGCCGCTGCTGGACATGCTCGCCGAGCACATCGCGTACCCGCTGTACCTGGACAATCCGCTGCGCGCCTGCGCGGTCGCCGAGCAGTGGTTCGGCGCGGCCCGTGGGCGCGGGGACGCCGTGGTCGTCAACCTGGGCACCGGGGTCGGTGCCGGACTGGTCCTCGGCGGGGGGCTGCACCGGGGTGTCAGCAACAGCGCCGGCGAGTGGGGGCACACGACCCTCGTGCTCGACGGGCGGCTGTGCCACTGCGGCAACCACGGCTGTGTGGAGACGTACGTCGGCGCACCCGGGATCATGCTCAATCTGAGGGAGCTGAGCCCGAAGAGCACGCTGCTCCATCCCGAGGACCAGACCGCCACCATCGACGCGCTCGCCCGCGGGGTCGCCGAGCGGGATCCGGTGGCCCTCAAGGTCGTCCGCGACACGGCCCGTTACCTCGGCGCCGGTATCGCGGACCTCGTCAACCTCTTCAACCCCCAGGTGATCGTGCTCAGCAGCTGGGTCGCGGCCGCGCTCGGCGAGCCGCTGCTGACCGAGGTGCGCGAGGCCGTGGCCCGGCACGCGCTGCGCCGCCCGTTCGCGGCGACCGAGATCGTCCTCTCCCCCATCCCCACCGACCCGGTGTGCCTGGGGGCGGCGACCTTCGCCCTGGAGGGCGCGCTGTCGTCGATCGGCGGCCAGCGGCCCACCCGGCGCACCGCCCGCTCCAGGGACTGAGCGGCGGGGAGGGGAACCCACCCCTCCCCCAGCACCACGTTCGACATCCCGAACCGGACACAACGCTTCGAGCAGACTTCGTCCAACCCCTTGCCGAAGCCTTAGCCGAAGGTTAACGTCCGGCTCCGCACCTCCCTTCGAGCCACCTGGCACTGAGCGACCGCTGAGCGACAGAGCCGCAAAGCCGCATCTCGAGACAAGGACGTCAGCATGTCGGCATTGAGCAACAGCAACTGGGACCGCCGCACCGTTCTGCGGGCCGCCATGGGCCTGGCCGCCACCGGCGGACTGGCCGCGTGCGGCAGCAACACCGGCCGCAGCAGTGGCGGTTCGGGCAAGAGCCTCGTGCAGATGTTCCACGCGTACGGCGAGGCGGGCACCGAGCAGGCCATCAAGCGCTACGCGAAGGCCTACAAGGACGCCAACGTGACCACGCAGTGGATCACCAGCGCGGACTTCGAGAGCAAGCTCTTCTCTTCCCTGCTCACCAAGAACGCGCCGGACGTCTTCGAGTTCCACCCGCAGATCCAGATGATCAAGAGCGGCCAGGTGGCGGACCTGACCGACATCGTCGAACCGGTCAAGGACGACTTCAACCCGGCCGACATCAAGTCGCACACGGTCGACGGGAAGATATACGGCGTCCGGATGATCGACGACCCGCAGTTCTTCTTCTACCGCAAGTCGATGCTGGAGAAGGCCAAGGTCGACGTGCCGACCACGCTCGACGAGCTGATGGAGGCCGCCGACAAGCTCACCACCGGCAAGGTCAAGGGCCTGTACCTGGGCAACGACCTGCACAACGTCATCAACCCGATGATCTGGTCCGCGGGCGCCGACACCCTCAACGAGAAGAACGAGATCGCCTACCACACGGACGGCGTCGTCGAGGGCATCAAGAAGATGCGCAAGCTGTTCACCAGCGGAAACCTTCTCCTCGGCGCCCCCACCGAGTCCTGGGACCCCTCCTCGCTCAACCAGGGTCTGTGCGCCATCCAGTTCTGCGGCATGTGGGCGATGCCGCAGATCCAGGACGCGCTCGGCGACGACTGGGGCATCTTCCCCTTCCCGAAGACCGTCGACTCCGGCAAGCAGTCGGTCTACAACGGCGGCTGGTCGATGTTCGTCAACGCCAAGAGCAAGAACGTCGAGGCGGCCAAGGAGTACGTGAAGTGGCTGTGGATCGACCAGAAGAAGTACCAGGAGGACTGGGCCACCTCCTACGGCTTCCACATCCCGCCACGCACCTCGCTCGCGAAGACCGCCACCAAGCTCAAGTCGGGCAACGCCGCTGAGGGCGTCAGGCTCTTCAACGAGTTCGGGCACTTCGACAACATCGGCTGGACCCAGGCCATGATCACCGCCCTTGAGGACGTCTTCGCCAACTCCGTGCGCAAGAGCATGGACCCGGAGAAGGCTCTCGACAAGGCCGACGTGGCCGTCAACCGCGAGCTCAAGAAGCTGTTCGGATAGGCCGCGGGACGGACCACGACATGTCGACGACCACGACGCGCGACCTCGCGCGCCCCGCCACGGCGAAGGCCTCCCCGGCCAAGCCGCGGCGGGGTCTGCGGGGCAGCGCCACCTTCAACTTCTGGCTGTTCACCGGGCCGTTCCTCATCGGTCTGGCGATCTTCGTCTACACGCCGATCCTCTGGAGCCTCTGGCTCAGCTTCTTCGAGGCCCGCTTCACCGTCACGCCCGACAAGTTCGTCGGCTTCGACAACTACACGTACATGCTGACGAACGACGACTTCGTCGGCTCGCTCGGCACCTTCACCGTCTTCGCCGCCTTCATCGTGCCCACCACCTGGGCGCTCTCGCTGGGTCTGGCCCTGCTGGTGAACCGGCTGCGCTTCATGCGGGCGTTCTTCCGGTCGGTCTTCTTCCTGCCCACCGCGGTTTCCTACGTCGCCGCCTCGCTGATCTGGAAGATGTCCATCTTCAGCGGCGTCCGCTTCGGCCTGATGAACACGGTCCTCGGCTGGTTCGGGGTGGAGAACATCCCCTGGCTGATCGACCCCAACCCGCCCTGGTACTGGCTGGTGATCGTGTCCGCCCGACTGTGGCTGCAGTCCGGCTTCTACATGATCCTGTTCATCGCCGCGCTGCAGAACATCCCGGACGAGTTGTACGAGGCCGCCTCCATCGACGGCGCCAAGCCGGGCTGGCAGACCTTCTGGTACATCACCCTGCCGCAGCTGCGCGCCACCTCCACGGCGGTGATCCTGCTGCTGCTCGTCGCCGCGTACCAGGCCTTCGACGAGTTCTTCAACCTGCTGTCCAAGACCACCTGGGGCCGCCCGCCCCTCATGGAGCTGTACTACAAGGCCCTGGGCGAGAGCCAGGACTACGGCGCCGGCAGCGCGGGAGCGCTCATCCTGACCGTACTGATCTGTGCCGTGACCCTGCTCCAGGGCAAGCTCATGGGCTTTGGAAGGGGGGACGAGTCCAAGTGACCACCACCATCCCCGAGGCGCGGAAGTCCGCGCCGGCGTCCGGCAAGCCCGGTCGCGTCAGGCGCGGTGGCGGCGTGATGAGCTCCACCGGCCTCTACGTCGCCACGGGCGTCGCCGCCCTCCTCTTCCTGGTCCCGTTCTACATCCTCGTCCGCAACGCCCTCTCCACCGATGCCGAGATCACCGGCGAGAACTGGAAGTTCTTCCCCACGGACATCCAGTGGGGCAACATCAGCGAACTGTTCTCCGACGAGACGGTCCCCTTCGCCCAGTCCCTGTGGAACTCGGCGGTCGTGGCCACCCTGCACACCGTCGGCGTCCTGCTGGTGTGCTCCCTCGCCGGCTACGGTCTCGCCCGCATCCCGTACAAGCACGCCAACAAGGTCTTCTACGCCGTCCTGGGCACCCTGATGGTCCCGACCGCGGTGACGTTCGTCCCCAGCTTCGTGCTGGTGTCCTCGCTCGGCTGGGTGGACAGTTACCGAGGTCTCATCATTCCGGGCCTCTTCAGTGGTTTCACCTGCTTCCTGTTCCGGCAGTACTTCCTGGGGTTCCCCAAGGAGCTGGAGGAGGCGGCGCGCGTGGACGGACTGGGCTACTGGGGCGCGTACTGGCGCATCGTGGTGCCCAACTCGCTGAACTTCTTCGCGGCGATCGCGACCATCACCTTCATCGCCGGCTGGAACGCCTTCCTGTGGCCGCTGGTCATCGGCCAGGACCCGAGTGCGTGGACCGTCCAGGTCGCACTCTCCAGCTATATGACCAACCAGACCGTCGTCTTCCACATGATCTTCATGGCCACGGCCGTTTCCATCCTGCCCCTGGTGTTCGTGTTCCTGTTCCTCCAGCGCTGGCTGGTGCAAGGTATCGCTCAGACCGGCATCAAGGGCTGAACTAGGAGAACGATGACTTCCCGCACCACCCCCACCCCGTCCGTCGACTATGTCGAGGACGTCTCACCCGGCAGCGGTGCCTTGCCGCCGCGCGCCTGGTACGCGTCCTCCGACGCCACATCCCTCTCCCTGAACGGCGACTGGCGCTTCCGTCTGTCGCCGACCGCGGACGCCGAGGACGACTCCTTCGCCGCGGAGGGGTACGACGCCGGGGACTGGGCGGAGGTGGTGGTCCCCGGCCACTGGGTCCTCCAGGGCGACGGGGCGTTCGGTGCGCCGATCTACACCAACACCCTGTACCCGTTCCCGGTGGACCCGCCGCGGGTGCCGACCGAGAACCCGACCGGTGACCACCTGCGGGTGTTCGACCTGCCCGCCGAATGGCCTGCGGACGGCAGCGCCGTGATCCGGTTCGACGGGGTGGAGTCCTGCGCCCGGGTGTGGCTCAACGGCACGGACATCGGCGAGTTCAAGGGATCCCGGCTGCCGCACGAGTTCGCGGTCGGACATCTGCTGAAGGCGAAGGGGAACGTGCTCGCCGTTCGCGTCCACCAGTGGTCGGCGGGCTCGTACCTGGAGGACCAGGACCAGTGGTGGCTGCCGGGCATCTTCCGTGACGTGACGCTGCTGCACCGCCCGGCGGGCAGTGTGCTCGACTTCTTCGTGCACGCGTCGTACGACCACGTGACCGGTGCGGGGACCCTGCGCGTCGACTCCGACGTCGACGGCAGGGTCACCGTGCCCGGCCTCGACATCGATGTCGCGACGGGCGAGCCGGTGACCGTGCGGGTCGAGCCGTGGACCGCGGAGACCCCGCGCCTGTACGACGGTGTGCTGGTCACCGAGGGCGAGCGGGTGCCGCTGCGGATCGGTTTCCGGACCGTCGTCCTGGAGGACGGGCTCATCAAGGTCAACGGAAAGGCGATCCTCTTCAAGGGCGTCAACCGGCACGAGTGGCACCCGGAGAAGGGCCGCAGCCTGGACCTTCAGACCATGCGCGAGGACGTGCTGCTGATGAAGCGGCACAACCTCAACGCGGTCCGCACCTCGCACTACCCGCCGCACCCGGCCTTCCTCGACCTGTGCGACGAGTACGGGCTGTGGGTCATCGACGAGTGCGACCTGGAGACCCACGGCTTCGTCGAGCAGGCCTGGCGCGACAACCCCGTCGACGACGACCGGTGGACGCCGGCCCTGCTCGACCGCGCGGCCCGCATGGTCGAGCGCGACAAGAACCACCCGTCGGTCGTCATGTGGTCCCTCGGCAACGAGGCCGGCACCGGTCGCGGCCTGACCGCGATGGCCGAGTGGATCCACGGCCGGGACGGCTCGCGGCTCGTGCACTACGAGGGCGACTGGAACTGCCGTGACACCGATGTCTACTCCCGGATGTACGCCGACCACACCGAGGTCGAGCGCATCGGGCAGAACCTGGACGGGGGTACCCACAAGCGCCGCGGGCTCCCCTTCATCCAGTGCGAGTACGGGCACGCGATGGGCAACGGGCCGGGCGGGATCGCCGACTACCAGCGGATCTTCGAGGCGTACGAGCGGCTCCAGGGCGGCTTCATCTGGGAGTGGATCGACCACGGGATCACCCACCCCGAGCTGGGCTACGCCTACGGCGGTGACTTCGGCGAGGAGCTGCACGACGGCAACTTCGTCTGCGACGGGCTGATCTTCCCGGACCGGACGCCGTCGCCGGGCCTCGTCGAGTACAAGAAGGTCATCGAGCCGGTCCGCATCGACGGTGACGCGGCCGACGGCACCGTACGGATCACGAACGCGTACGACTTCGCCGACCTGTCCGCGCTGGCCTTCGAGTGGGCGTACCAGGTCGACGGCGAGACGGTCGAGGCGGGCGCGCTGTCGGTGCCCGCGCTCGCGCCGGGCGAGTCGGCGGAGGTGAAGCTGCCCCCGCCGCCCGCGAACAGCACGGGCGGCGAGACGCAGTGGACGGTACGGGCGCTGCTGGCGGAGGCGACCGCGTGGGGGCCGAAGGACCACGTGATCGCGTGGGCCCAGCTCCCCGTCTCCGGACGGACCTCGCCGACCGTCGCCGCGTCCACGGCTCCCGTGCCCGGCGAACGGCTCATCACGCTCGGCCCGGCCGCCTTCGACGCCCGCACGGGCGCACTGCGATCCGTCGGCGGGGTCGACGTGAGCGGGCTGCGTCTGGACGTGTGGCGGGCTCCGACCGACAACGACGACGGCGCGTCCTGGCAGGACGACACCCGCTGGGGCGTGCTGTGGCGCAAGAACGGCCTGCACCGTATGCGGCACCGGCTGGACGCCGTCGAGTTCGGCGACGACGCGCTGACCGTACGGACCCGGGTGGCACCCGCCGCCTGGGAGGTGGGCCTGCGCACCGTGTACCGCTGGACCTCCGACGGGACGCGGCTGAAGCTGACCGTGTCCGTGGCGCCCGAGGGCGACTGGAAGGTGCCGCTGCCGAGGCTCGGCATCCGCTTCGGCCTCGCCGAGGCGGATGGGGTGAAGTGGTTCGGCGGCGGTCCGGGCGAGGCGTACCCGGACACCAGGTCGGCGTCGGTGCTGGGCCGTTGGGAGTCCTCCGTGGACGAGCTCCAGACCCCGTACGTACGCCCGCAGGAGAACGGCGCCCGGGCCGACGTCCGCTGGGCGGAGCTCGGGGGCTTGCGGATCGAGGGCGACCCGGAGTTCTGGTTCAGCGCCCGGCGCTGGACGACCGAGCACTTGGACGAGGCACAGCACCTCACCGACCTCACACCCGGCGACACGGTGTGGGTCAACCTCGACCACGGCCAGCACGGCATCGGCTCGCAGTCGTGCGGTCCGGGACCGCTGCCGCAGTACTTCCTGCGGGCCGAGCCGACGGAGTTCTCCTTCGTCTTCTCAAGGATCGGTTAATCGATTGACCATTTGATCGACATTCCGCAAGGCTGAATCCGATCCTCCGCGGCCGACCGGCTCCCGCTGGTCGGCCGCGATTCACGTGTCCCGGAGGTTCGTCGAGTGTCCGGAAGTATCGAGGTCCGCGGTCTGTCCCGGACCTTCCACACCACCGTCCGCCGCCCCGGGTTCCTGGGCGCCGTCAGATCCCTGGTCAACCCGGAGCGGGTGGCCAAGCACGCCGTCCGCGACATCAGTTTCGACGTCGCGGCCGGAGAGCTCCTGGCCCTGCTCGGACCGAACGGCGCGGGCAAGTCCACCACCATCAAGGTGCTCACCGGCATCCTCACCCCCACGTCCGGCGAGGCCCGGGTCGCGGGCGTGGTGCCGTACGAGGAGCGCGAGCGCAACGCCCGCAACATCGGCGCCGTGTTCGGGCAGCGCACCCAGCTGTGGTGGGACCTGCCGGTGCGCGAGTCGTTCGCGATCCTGCGCGACATCTACGAGGTCCCGAAGGCCGAACACGCGGCACGCCTCAAGGAGTTCGACGAGCTGCTGGACCTGTCGTCCTTCTGGGACACGCGGGTGCGGCACCTCTCACTGGGCCAGCGCGTACGCAGCGATCTGGCCGCCGCGCTGCTGCACGACCCGCCCGTGGTGTTCCTCGACGAGCCGACCATCGGCATGGACGTGGTGGTCAAGGAGCAGGTGCGCGAGTTCCTGCGGTACCAGGTGAGCGAGCGGGGCCGGACGGTGCTGCTCACCACGCACGACATGACGGAGGTCGAGCGGCTCGCCGAGCGGGTCGTCCTCATCAACCACGGGCGGCTCGTGCTGGACGGGCCCCTCGACGAGATCCGCCGGAAGTTCGGCTCGACCTGGCAGGTGCGGGCGACGCTCGCCGACGCGCACGCCGACGTTGTGCCGCTGCCGGGCATCGCGGTGCTGCGGCAGGACGGGCCGCAGGTGGTGTTCGGCCCCGACGGGCCAGACGCCCCGACCGTGCACCAGGCGCTGAAGGCCGTCATCGAGCGGTACGAGGTGACGGGCATCGCCATCGACGAGGCGGAGCTCGAGGACGTGATGCGGGCCGCCTACGCCCAGGCCGGACCCGTCGCGGAACCGGTCGCGGAACCGGTCGCGGAAGGGGCCTGAGATGGCCCTTCTGCACGCGTGGCGCACCGCCCGCGTCACCCCGCTCGGCGAGCTGCACACTCCGCCCCGGATGACCGCCGTCCTGCTCCGCCTGACGGTGCAGGTGGTCCTGGTGGCATCGCTGTGGCACGGCCTGTACTCGCACACCGGGACCACCGCCGGACTCTCCGAGGACCAGGCGGTCACATACGCGGTCCTGGCCGTACTCGCCTCGCGCCTCAGGGAGCTGGACCAGTACGCGGGCCGGGACACCGTGCTGCAGCACATGCACTTCGGCACGATCGTCTACTGGTACCTCCGTCCGCTGCCGCCGCAGCGCTACCACGCCCTGCGTGCCGTCGGAGAGCAGTTGTACGGGTTCGCGTGGGCGCTGGGCGGATACGCGGTCTGTCTGGCGGCCGGGGTGGTGGAGCCGCCCAGGTCGGCCGCGGTGGCGGGGGTGTTCGCGCTCAGCCTGGTGCTCGGCCAGCTGGTCCTCTACTTCGTGATGCTCGTCCTGGACCAGCTGTGCTTCTGGACGGTGCGCAACACCGCGGCGGCGCTGATCCTGATCTTCGCGCAGAACCTGCTGTCCGGGGTGTACGCGCCCCTGTGGTTCTTCCCGGACTGGTTCATCACCATGAGCGGGTTCCTGCCGTTCCAGGCCACGCTGAGCGTGCCGCTGTCGCTCTACATCGGGCGCATCCCCCTGTCGGACGCGCCCGCGCAGCTGGCGATCCAGGCGGTCTGGGTCGTGCTGCTCTTCCTGTTCACCCGTTTCCTGTGGCGGCAGGCCGCCCGCCGTGTCATCTCCCAAGGAGGCTGAGCCCTGTGAACGGCGTCCGGATCGCATGGCGCATCACGGTTCTCAACTTCCGTGCCCAGCTGGAGTACCGCACCGAGTTCCTGCTGATGGTCGCGATCGGCGCGATCTGGCAGGTGTCGGTGATCGTCTTCGCGACGGTGCTGCTGTCCCGGTTCACGGGGATGGGCGGCTGGGACAGTTCGGAGGTGTTGCTGATCCCGGCGACGCGAATGCTCGCGCACGGGTTGTTCGTGCTGGTGCTGGGGCGGATGCACTACGTCGGCCGGCAGATCCAGGAGGGGAAGATCGACACCTACCTGGTGCGCCCCATGTCGGTGTACCGCCAGGTCCAGCTCTCCTACTTCCCCACCAACGCGATCGGTGACCTGACGGTGGCGGTGGGGCTCATGGTGGGCGCGCTCAGCCGCAGCGAGCTGGACTGGACGGCGGGCCGGATCTCGTACCTGGTCGCCGCGGTCATCGGCGGCATGCTGCTGGAGGCGGCCCTGTTCACGGTGGTGGCCTGCGCCGCCCTGCGCTTCCCGGCCGCCGACTACTGGGGCCGCTGGCTGGAGGAGTTGCTCGGCACGTTCGGCAGCTATCCGCTGAACGTCCTGCCGAAGGCGGTGGGTGGCCTCCTGACGTACGGCCTTCCGCTGGCATTCGTCGCGTACTTCCCGGCCGCCGTCCTCACCGGCCATGGCCACGACACGGGCGTCCCGTACTGGCTGGCGGCGATCTCCCCGCTGCTGGGCGTGCTGGCGTACCTGGGGGCGCGGCTGCTGTGGCGGTGGAGCCTGTCGCACTACACGGGGGTGAACGGCTGACCCCTGCCGTCCCGGGCCTGCGGATGGAGGGGCAGGGCGGTGGTGACCTCGAAGCCGCCGTCGGGGCGGGGGCCCGCGCGGAGTTCGCCGCCGACGGAGTGGGCGCGTTCACGCATGCCCATGAGGCCGAAGCCGCGGCCCCCGCCCGATGCCGTGAGGGCGGGCGCCGGTGCGGTGGCGGGTGCGTCATTGGTGACCGTGATGATCACTCGGGCGTCGGAGTAGGCGAGGCGTATGTGCGCGGCTTCCGTGGCGGCGTGCTTGGTGATGTTGGTGAGGGCCTCCTGCACGATGCGGAACGCGGTCAGGTCGACTCCCGGCGAGAGCGGCAGTGGCTCTCCCTCGGTGGTGAGGGTGACATCGAGCCCGGCGGACGCGCAGGCCGAGATCAGCTCGGGGAGGCGGTCGAGCCCTGGGGACGGTTTCAGCGGGTCGGAGTCCGGGTCGCCGGTCTGGCGCAACAGGCCGACGGTGGCCTTGAGTTCGCGCAGGGCGGAGGACGTGGTGCCGGTCAGGTCGGTGAGGATCTTCTTCGACTGCTGGGGGCTGGCGAGGGCGAGGTGCGCGGCGGTGCCCGCCTGGGCGTTGGCCAGGGCCAGATGGTGGGCGACGACGTCGTGCAGTTCGCGGGCGATGCGTACGCGCTCCTCGGTGACGCGCAGCCGGGCCTCCTCCTCACGGGTGCGCTCGGCGTGTTCGGCCCGGGCCTGCACGGCCTCCGTGTAGGCGCGCCGGGCCCGGGTGCTGCTGCCCGCGGCGAGGGGCAGCAGCAGCCAGAGGACGGGGCCGAGCACCCTGAGGGTGACGGAGATGTCCGTGGGATCGTTGAGCGCTGACGTGAGCACCAGCGCGGCCACGGTCGGGAGACCGTACACGCGCGTGGTCCTGTTGTCGGTCATGGCGGCCAGCCAGTAGAGGGCCATCATCACCGGTGCCAGCAGGAGGGGTGTGAGCAGGTAGTTCAGTACGCTCGTGGCCACGGTGCCCGCCGCGACCACGATGAGGGCGGCGCGTGGGTGGGTACGGCCGTTCACCAGCGCGAGGCAGGAGACGGCTGCGAGAACCACGGCCGGCCACTGCTCGTCGGGGGCGTCGGTACCCGGTGTGCTGAGTGCGGCGCCGAGAGCCGCACAGGCCACCAGTGCCAAGCCCGTCGCCACGTCGACGGCACGGGGGTGGCGGTCCGCGTATCGCTCGAGGTTGGTGATCATGTGTTCTCCGGTGCGTGGGCTGGGGCCATGGTGGACGATTTCCCCGGGAACGGCGACGGGGGCCGCCCGAGGCCGTGCACCTCGGGCGACTCCCTGGTCGGGCGCGTGGGGCCGGGTCAGACGCGCGCCTCGGCGGGGTCGTCCGCGTCCGTGCTCGTGCCGTCGAGGCCGACGTCCACGGCCCGTGCCTTGAAGCGCCCGTCCCCGTTCCCGTCCGTGTCCGTGTCCGAGTCCGTGGCTGTGTCCGAGTCCGTGGCCTCGCCGTCGGCCGGCGGGCGGTTGAGGGACGCGCCCTCCACGTCGACGTCGGGCAGCAGCCGGTCCAGCCAGCCCGGCAGCCACCAGGCCCGGTGGCCGAGCAGGGCCAGGACGGCGGGCACGATCGCCATGCGGACCACGAAGGCGTCGAGCAGGACGGCGGAGGCGAGCCCGAACCCGATCATCTTGATCATGGAGTCGGGTTCACCGACGAACCCGGCGAACACCGCGATCATGATCAGCGCCGCCGCCACGACCACCCGGGCGCTGTGCCGGAAGCCGGAGACGATCGCCTGGCCCGGCCGCTCCCCGTGGACGTACGCCTCGCGCATCCGGGAGACGAGGAAGACCTCGTAGTCCATGGCGAGACCGAAGACGATGCCCACCAGGAAGATCGGCATCAGGCTCATGATCGGGCCGGTCTGCTGCACCCCCAGCAGTTCCGCGCCGTGGCCCTGCTGGAAGACCACGACGACCGCGCCGAGGGAGGCCAGCACCGACAGCAGGAACCCGAGGGCCGCCTTCAGCGGGACCAGCAGGGAGCGGAAGACGACCAGCAGGAGCAGGATCGCGAGGCCGACCACGACCACGAGGTAGGGGACCAGAGCGGCCTGGACCTTGTCGGCGATGTCGATGTTCACGGCGGTCTTGCCGGTGACCTCGAAGGTCGCGCCGGTCTCGGACTCGAGGCCGGTCCGTTCGCCGCGGATGGTCGTCACCAGGTCCTTGGTCTTCTCGTCGGTCGGCGCGGTCGAGGGCACCACCGAGAACACGGCGGTGTCACCCGCGTCGTTGAACCGGGCCGGAGAGACCGACACGACCCCCTTCGTCCCGCCGATCTCCTTCGAGATCGTCTGTGCCGCGCCCTTGGCGTCGTCGGTGCCCTTGGCGTCCACGACGACGGTCAGCGGCCCGTTGAACCCGGGCCCGAAGCCCTCGGCGAGCGCGTCGTAGGCGCGGCGTTCGGTGGTGGAGGTGGGCTTGGCCTCGTCGCCGGGCATGCCCAGCTGCAGCTGCGTCATCGGCACCGCGAGCGCTCCCAGGCCCACCACTCCCAGCAGGAGGACCGGGATCGGGCGGCGCAGCACGAACCGGGCCCAGCGGCTGCCGCCGTTGTCGTCGGTGCTCTCCTCGATACGGCCGCTCCTGCGACCGCGGCGCGGGAGCACGGCATTGGGCCAGAAGCCCAGGACGGCCGGCACGAGCGTCAGGGCGATCACCACGGCGACGACGACCGCGCCCGCGGCGGCCAGGCCCATCTTGGTCAGCATCGGGATGCCCACCACCGCGAGGCCGGCGAGCGCGATGACGACGGTGAGCCCGGCGAAGACGACCGCCGACCCGGCGGTACCGACCGCCAGCCCGGTCGCCTCCTGGGGCGTACGGCCCTTCGCGCGCTCCTCGCGATAGCGGGAGACGACGAACAGCGCGTAGTCGATACCGACCGCCAGGCCCAGCATCATGGCCAGCGTTCCGGTGGTCGAGGACAGGCCGAAGGCGCTGGACAGGGCCATGATCGCGGCCATGCTCGCACCGACGCCGACGGCCGCGGTCAGCAGCGGCAGTCCGGCGGCGGCCAGCGACCCGAAGGTCATCAGCAGCACCACGGCGGCCACCGCGACACCGATGATCTCGGCCGGCCCGCCTGCCCCGCCGCCGTCGTCCAGCGCGTCACCGCCGGCCTCGACGGTCAGGCCCGCGTCCTGGGCCTGGTCGAGGGCGCGGTCCAGGTTCTTCTTGGCGGTGTCGGTCAGGTCGGCGGCCTTGACCTTGTAGGTGACGGTCGCGTACGCCGTCGTCCCGTCCTTGCTGACCGCCTGCCCCTTGAAGGGGTCAACAGCGCCGGCGACCTGCGTGCCGCCCGCCATCTCGTCCACGGCCTTCTCGATGGCCGCCCGGTTGTCGGACGCGGTCACCTTCTCGCCCTTGGGGGCGACGAAGACCACCCTGGCGGTCGCGCCGTCGGCACTGGCCCCGGGGAAGCGCTGCTCTATCAGGTCGAACGCCTTCTGGGACTCGATGCCGGGCATCGAGAACTCGTCGTCGGACGCTGCCGGGGCTCTGAGGCCGGCCAGCCCGACGGCGGCCAGGACGGCCGCCCAGATCAGGGCGACGTACCAGCGTCGCCGGAAGGCCAGACGGCCCACTCGGTACAGGAAAGTAGCCACGGCAGGAGTTCTCCACATCTGGTGTCGACTGCCTGCCCAGGCTTTCCCGGAGCGGGTCCTCCGGTCGTCGTGCGGCTACCGTCAATCTCCCGTACTGAGAACGCAGTACGGACCGCCTCGCCCTTCCACCGAGGGACCACACGGGGGTCATCCCCAGGTTCCTGGCAACAACCTATTGACATGACATTTGAACAGGGTCATCGTACTCAAACTAGAGCGCACTAGTAGAGCGCAACAGTCACCCGGAACCCATCCCCGAAGGGGACTCACCATGGCAACGGCGCCAACGTCACTCCGCACCACCGTGGGCAACCTGTGCCTCGGCTCCGCACCCGACTCATGGGGCGTCTGGTTCCCCGAGGACGAGCACCAGGTCCCGTACTCCCGTTTCCTCGACGAGCTGGCGCAGGCCGGTTACGAGTGGCTGGAGCTCGGCCCGTACGGCTATCTCCCCACGGACCCGGCCGTCCTCGCGGAAGAACTCGCGGTACGCGGCCTCAAGGTCTCCGGCGGCACCGCCTTCGGCGCCCTGCACCGCCCCGAGGCCTGGGACGACATGCTCGCGCACGTCCGGCAGGTCGCCACGCTGACCGCCGCCGCGGGCGCCCACCACCTGGTCCTCATCCCGCCGATGTACCGGGACGAGAAGTCCGGCGCGTTCACCGAGAACCCGGAGCTGACAGCCGAGCAGTGGGCGGGCTTCGGCAAGGCCGCCGACCGGCTGGGCAGGCTGCTCCTCGACGAGTACGACGTGCGCCTGGTCATCCACCCGCACGCCGACAGCCACATCCAGACCCAGCCGGAGATCGAGCGGCTGCTCAACGAGTCCGACTCCCGCTACACCAACCTGTGCCTGGACACCGGCCACGTCGCCTACGGCGGCGGCGACAACCTCGACCTGATCCGCCGGTTCGGCGAGCGCGTCGGCTACGTCCACATCAAGCAGATGGACCCCGAGATCCTCGCCCAGGTCGCCGCCGAGGACCTCTCATTCGGCGAGGCCGTCAAGCGCGGTGTGTGCGTGACCCCTCCGGCGGGCGTACCGAAGCCCGCCGACGTGGTGGCCGAACTCGCGCGGCTGAACGCCGAGTTGTTCGTGATCGTGGAGCAGGACCTGTACCCGTGCGCTCCCGAGGTGCCGCTGCCCATCGCCGTGACGACACGTGAGCACCTGGCCGGCTGCGGCCTCACGGGCACGCGTCGCCCGGCCATCAGCGAGTAGGAGGTGGGCATGGGTATCAAGGACGACGCGCAACAGGCTCCCACCGCACCCTCCACGCTCCTGGACGACGCCCCTGTGGCGGTCTCCCGGCGGCTGCGGCTCATCACGGTCATCGCCACCTTCGGCGGACTGCTCTTCGGGTACGACACCGGCGTCATCAACGGCGCCCTGCCGTACATGACGGACGACCTGGGCCTGACCCCCTTCACGGAGGGCATGGTCACCAGCTCGCTGCTCCTCGGCGCGGCGCTCGGGGCGGTCGTCGGCGGCCGGCTGTCGGACGCGCGCGGCAGGCGGCGCAACATCCTTCTGTTGGCCGTGCTGTTCTTCGTCGGCGCGCTGGGCTGCACGCTCGCCCCGACCACCGCGGTGATGGTGGTGGCGCGGTTCGTGCTCGGCCTCGCGGTCGGCGGCGCCTCGGTGACGGTGCCGGTGTACCTCGCGGAGATCTCGCCCGCCGAGCGGCGCGGCGCCCTGGTCACCCGTAACGAACTCATGATCGTCAGCGGGCAGTTGCTGGCCTTCACCTCCAACGCGATCATCGCGCGGGTCGGCGGCGAGTCCGGCGGCGTCTGGCGCTGGATGCTCGTGATCGCGACGATCCCGGCCGTCGTGCTGTGGTTCGGCATGCTGGTGATGCCGGAGAGCCCTCGCTGGCTGGCCTCCAAGAGCCGCTTCAACGAGGCCCTGGACGTGCTGAGGCAGGTCAGGTCCCAGCAGCGGGCCGAGGCCGAGCTGCGCGAGGTCACCGCGCTCGCCGTCAAGGACGAGCAGGAGAAGCTCGGCGGCTGGCAGGACATGAAGTCCGTCCCGTGGGTGCGCAGGCTGGTGTTCGTGGGCTTCGGCATCGCGATCGTGCAGCAGATCACCGGCGTCAACACGATCATGTACTACGGCACCCAGATCCTCACCGACGCCGGCTTCGCCGCGGACAGCGCGCTCACGGCGAACATCGCCAACGGCGTGATCTCCGTGCTCGCCACGTTCGTCGGCATCTGGCTGCTCGGCCGGGTCGACCGACGCCCGATGCTGATGACCGGTCAGCTCGGCACGACCGGCGCGCTGTTGCTGATCGGTGTCTTCTCGCTGGTGCTGCCCTCGGGCGACGGCCGGGCCTACGCCGTGCTGGCGATGACGGTCACGTTCCTCGCCTTCCAGCAGGGCGCGATCTCGCCGGTGACGTGGCTGATGCTGTCGGAGATCTTCCCGATGCGGATGCGTGCCTTCGGGATGGGTGTCGCGGCGGTCGTCCTGTGGCTGACCAACTTCCTGATCGGCCTGGTCTTCCCCTCGCTGGTCTCCGGCATCGGGATCTCGAACACGTTCTTCCTGTTCGTGGTGGCGGGTGTCCTGTCCCTCACCTTCGTCAAGCTGTACGTCCCCGAGACGCGCGGCCGCACGCTGGAGAACCTGGAGACGGAGCTCCGCGCCCGCTATTCATGACTCCTGACTCCTGATTCCTGAGCATCCGCTCTCAACAGGCTCTTTGAAAGGAAAACTCATGACTGTGCGCGTAGGGGTCATCGGCGCGGGCTGGATCGGCCAGGAACACATCCGGCGCCTCACCGAGGTCGTCACCGGTGCCGCGGTCACCGCGGTCACCGACATCGACGCGGCGCGCGCCGAGGAGGCGGCGGCCCGGGTCGGCGCCCGGGTGTACGCGACCGGCGCGGAGCTGATCGCGGCGGACGAGGTCGACGCCGTGCTCGTCACCTCCTGGGGGCCGACGCACGCCGAGCACGTCCTGAACGCGATCGCCGCCGGCAAGCCGGTGTTCTGCGAGAAGCCCCTGGCCACGTCGGCCGAGGACTGTCTGAGGATCGTCGAGGCCGAGAGGGCGCACGGCCGCCGCCTGGTGCAGGTCGGCTTCATGCGCCGCTACGACGCGGGCTACCGGCAGATGAAGGAGGTCATCGCGTCCGGCCGGATCGGCGAGCCGCTGGTGGTGCACTGCGCCCACCGCAACCCGACGGTGCCCGAGACCTACACCTCCGACATGGCCGCGCTCGACACGGCGGTGCACGAGGTCGACGTGCTGCGCTGGCTCCTCGACGACGAGATCGTCTCGGCCCAGGTCGTCACACCGCGCGCCACCAGCAAGCGGTTCGCGCACCTGAAGGATCCGCAGATCATGCTCTTCGAGACCGCGAAGGGCGTCCGGATCGACCTCGAAGTGTTCGTCAACTGCCAGTACGGCTACGACATCCAGTGCGAGGCGGTCGGCGAGGAGGGTCTCGTACGGCTGCCCGATCCGTCCTCGGTCGCCGTGCGCACGGCGGGACAGCACGGCACGACCGTGCTCACCGACTGGGTGGGCCGCTTCGTGGACGCCTTCGACACCGAGTTCCGCGAGTGGGTCGCGAACCTCGCGGCGGGCAACGAGCCCGTCGGTCCCTCCGCCTGGGACGGCTATGCCGCGACCGTCATCACCACCGCCACCGTCGAGGCCCTGAACTCGGGCCGCGTCGTCGGTACGGACATGAAGCCCCGACCCGCTTTCTACGGAGGCACCGCGTGAAGATCGCCCTCGACCCCTACATGCTCCGCTCCCTGCCCCTCGACGACATGGTGCGCACGGTCGCCGAACTCGGCTACGAGTACATCGAGTTGTCACCTCGCGAGGAGTTCATGCCGTTCTTCCTCCACCCCCGGGCGGACGACGAACGCGTCGCACAGCTGAAGAAGTCCCTGCGCACCCACGGCGTCCAGCTGTCCTCCGTCCTGCCCCTCTACAAGTGGTCCTCACCCGACGAGACCGAACGGCAGGCCGCCGTCCGCTACTGGAAGCGGATGATCGAGATCGCCGCCGACCTCCAGTGTCCCCTGATGAACTCGGAGTTCAACGGCCGTCCCGAGCGCGCCGCCGAGAGCGAGGCCGCCTTCTGGCGTTCCCTGGAGGAACTGCTGCCCCTGTTCGAGCGGGAGGGCATCGCCCTGAACCTGGAGGCCCACCCGGACGACTTCTGCGAGGAGAACACCCCCGCCGTCGACCTCGTCCGCGCCATCAACAAGCCCTGGGTGAACTACCTCTACTGCGCCCCGCACACCTTCCACCTCTCCGGCGCCTCACAGGTCGGCGCGGACATCGCCGCGATGATGCGCTACGCCGGCGACAAGCTCCAACACGTCCACATCGCCGACTCCTTCAACCACAAGGGCTCCTCCGGGCTGCGCTACATCCTCAATCCGCCCGGCACTCCCGCCCGCATCCACCAGCACCTCGACATCGGCCAGGGCGAGGTCGACTGGGACACCTTCTTCACCACCCTGCGGGAACTGAACTTCGACGGCGTCGCCACCTCCTGCGTCTTCGCCTGGGAGGAACGCGCCAAGGAATCGTCCGCCTTCATGCTCGACCGCATCACCAAGGAACTCACTCGGTAGGCCCGGTGTCCGGGGGAGGACGCCCCTCGCCCTCCCCTCTTCACCGGCAACCTTTGGCCCGTCGGCGGCAACTGGAGGGCGACACCCCCACACCCCCGAGGAGCCGCCGTGTCGCACCCACCGAGATCCCACCGTCGACGTGCCCTCCGTCCCCTCCCCCTGCTGGCCGCGGGCGCGCTCGTGGCGACGGCCGTCGTCGCGCTCCCCCAGTTCACCGAGCAGGCCTCGGCCGCCACCACCCTGCGTGGCTACGCCGACGCCCGCGGTGCGAGGATCGGTGCCGCGGTGGCAGACGGGCCGTTGCAGAACGAGTCGGCGTACACGACCGTCCTGGACCGGGAGTTCAACTCGGTCACCGCGGAGAACGCGATGAAGTGGGACGCGCTGGAGCCCAGCCGCAACTCGTACAACTGGGCCGCCGCCGACCGGCTCGTCGTGCACGCCACCTCCCACAACCAGGGTGTACGGGGCCACACCCTCGCCTGGTACGCGCAACTGCCGTCCTGGTTGAAGAACGGCAACTTCTCCGCCACGGAGCTGAACACGCTCCTCAAGAAGCACATCGACACGACCGTCGGCCGCTACAAGGGCAAGATCTACGCGTGGGACGTCGTGAACGAGGCGTTCAACGAGGACGGTTCGATGCGCAGCTCTCTGTGGCAGGACAAGCTGGGCACGGGCTACATCGCCAACGCCCTGCGCTGGGCCCACGCGGCGGACCCGGCGGCGAAGCTGTACATCAACGACTACAACATCGAGGCGGACAACGCGAAGAGCGACGGTTTGTACAACCTGGCCAAGCAACTCCTCACCCAGGGCGTCCCGTTGCACGGCATCGGCTTCCAGTCGCACTTCGTGGTCGGCGGGGTGCCGAGCTCGATGAAGGCGAACCTGAAGCGCTTCTCGGATCTGGGCCTGGAGGTGTCCGTCACCGAGCTGGACATCCGTATTCCGCTCCCCGCCTCCTCCGCGGAACTCGCCCAGCAGTCCACCGACTACAAGACGGCCACCGAGAACTGTCTGGGCGTGCCGCGCTGCGCGGGCGTCACGGTGTGGGGTCTCACCGACAAGTACTCGTGGATCCCGGGCACGTTCAGCGGGTACGGGGCGGCCCTGCCGTACAACGAGAGCTACGCGGCGAAGCCGGCGTACACGGGGCTGTCGAACGGGCTGAACCCCAACGCCTAGGTACGACGAGGGCCCGGGACCGGCGTCGCCGGTCC
>NZ_VJZC01001090.1 GCF_009377185.1 Streptomyces spongiae | reverse complement strand
CCCTACAACCGCCCGATGTCCCCGCGAGGCATCTTCGGCACACGCCGAGCCGGCACCCGCCCCGACAACAGAATCAACCGAGCCGCCCGATGCCGCTGCCCCGCATACGGCTCCAGCAGCGACAACATCACCGCGTCATCCGCATCCCGATCACCCGCCAGCGCGTATCCCACGATCCCCGGCAGATGCAGATCCCCCACGGTCACCGCATCCGCCGCCCCATGACTCCGCTGCACGGTCTCCGCCGAGGTCCACGGCCCCACCCCCGGCACGACCTCCAGACGCCGCCGCGCCTCCTCCGGCGCCATCCCGACGCCCTCCTCCAGCCGAGCGGCAACCCGGACGGCCCGCAGAATCGCCGACGCGCGCTTGTCGTCGACCCCGGCCCGATGCCACTCCCACGACGGAATCAACGCCCACGTCCGCGCCGCCGGCATCACATGCATCCGCCCCGGCACGGGCCCCGGCGCCGGTTCCCCGTACTTCCGTACGAGCAACCGCCACGCCCGGTACGCCTCATCCGTCGTGACCTTCTGCTCCAGGATCGACGGAATCAACGACTCCATCACCAGCCCGGTCCGCGTCAGCCGCAACCCCGGCCGCCGGTGACGCGTCAGCGCCACCAGACGGTGCCGCGGCTCGAAGACCTCAGGATCGTCGAACGCCCCGAGCAGCGACGGCAGTTGGTCGAGCAGCCAGTCACGACCCGCCCCCCACGCCTCGGCCTCGGCGACCCCACCCCGCAACGCGACCCGCAGCGTCCCGGGCCCGGCCGGCGTACGACTGGCGCGCCACACGGACCCGTCCGGAGCCGCCCGGAACGTCGGATCGGCGGGCCCGCGCCGCAGTGGCCCGAGCACCAGCCCGAGATCGAGCGGCCCCTCGGGCACCCACGTCCGCGTCCGCCCCGCCGCGTGAGCGGGCCGCGCCGCACCCCTGGGCCCGGGCACGGCGACATGCCCACCGCGAACAGTCGTACGCGTGGGCCGCGGTGCGAAACGTCCTGCCACGAGTGAGGTCCTAGAGGCTCAGGGGGTACCGGAGACAGACGGGGTATCGGAGACAGACGGGATATCGGAGAGAGAAGGGGTATCGGAGAGAGAAGGGCTGTCGATCCGGTCCAGCACAGTCCACCACGCTCACCGCACCTCGATGAAGCCCCCCGCATCCCGCTCCGGCCGGGCCCTCGGCTCCTCTGCCG
>NZ_VJZC01001089.1 GCF_009377185.1 Streptomyces spongiae | reverse complement strand
GTCTGGGACTTCGTCGACCAGGGGCTGAGCTGGCCCGTCCCGAAGCGCAAGATCCTCACCGAGTCCGGGCCCGGCGCGCTGCGCGCCGAGATCCTCCCCGCGAGCGGCACCTTCGACCGCGCCAAGGGTGTCTACGGCGCCACCGTCTTCGCCCGCGACGAGCGTCTCGACCTCACGGGCTCGCTCACGCTGGAAGCCTGGATCACCCCGCACTACACCGGCGAACACCAGCCGATCCTCGCCAAGGGCGACACCCAGTACGCCCTCAAGCAGACGAACAGGACGCTGGAGTTCTTCATCTACGGTGGCGGCCAGTGGATCAGCGCGAGCTGGGCCCTCCCGGACGACTGGACCGGCGGCGAGCACCACGTTGCCGGTGTCTTCGACGCGGACGCCGGCACGCTGACCCTCCACGTCGACGGTGCGGTGAAGGCCACCCGGACCACAACACGCACCCCCAGCAGCAACACCGCGCCCCTCGCGCTCGCCACCGACGTGGACAACCCCACCCGGGAGTTCAGCGGCACGATCCGCCGGGCGCGTGTGTACGCCCGTGCCCTGAGCGCTGCCGAGCTCGGCTCCGACAGCCGCGGTCCCGGTGACGAGGGCGTACGGCTCTGGTTCGACGCGGCCGCCGCCGAACTCACCGAGAAGCGGCCCCGCGAGAAGACCTTCTTCCCGTACGGCGGTGACTGGGGCGACAACCCCAACGACGGGACCTCCAACGCGGACGGCATCGTCACCGCCGACCGGGGGCACACCGGCAAGGCCGCCGAGATCAAGCAGATCTACCAGGCCGTGGGCGCGGCACCGGCCTCCGGGGCCTCCCTCGCGCTCGATTCCTCCGGAGCGGCGGTCACGCTCACCAACGAGTACCTGTTCACCAACCTCCGTGAGTTCGACGGCCGTTGGTCCCTCGTCGCCGACGGAGAGGTCGTCCGGCGCGGAAAGCTGAGCCGGACCCAGCTGGACGTCCCGCCGCTCGGCAGCAAGGACATCACGGTGCCGGTGAAGCTGCCGGACGCCCCGGCCGCGGGCACCGAGTACTTCCTCCAACTGTCCTTCACCACCAGGGAGTCCGCCCCGTGGGCGAAGGCCGGCTTCGAGGTGGCCAAGCAGCAGCTCCGCGTCGACGCCGACAGCCCGGCCGTGACGCCCGTACCCCTGGCGAGCGTCCCCGCGCTGCGGTACGAGGACGGGGGCGGGGACGGGGGC
>NZ_VJZC01001088.1 GCF_009377185.1 Streptomyces spongiae | reverse complement strand
CCGCCTCCCCCGCCGCCGCCCGACGCGCCGTCACCTGTCTCGATCTTCACGGCCACGCCCACCAGGATGGGTACGCCCGCGAGGACGGCGAGCAGCGCGAGGGTGCGCCAGCGGCGGAAGGTGGTGACGAGCTCGTTGCGGAAGAGCCCGAACGTCCACAGCGGACTCGGCCTGCGCGGGTCCGTCCCCGGCGTCGGCTCGGCCTTCACCAGTTCAGCCTTCGTCGGTTCAGCCCGCGACATCGAACCCCTCCCCCGTCAGCGCCACGAACGCGTCCTCCAGAGAGGCCCGTTCGACCGCGAAGCCCCGTACGCGGACTCCGGCTGTCACCAGCGCCGCGTTCACCTCGGCGAGGTCGCGGTCCGGGCCCGGAGGCTCGCCCGTCACCTGCTCCTCCGTCACGACGACATCGCCGACACCCTGCTCCTTGAGCACCCGGGCCGCGTCCCCGGTGTCCGGTGTGGTCACGACCAGCCGTCCGCGCGCCCCGGCCGCGAGGTCGGCCACCGCGCCCTGGGTGATCAGTCGCCCCTGGGCCATCACGGCGGCGTGCGTGCACACCTGCTCGATCTCGTCGAGGAGGTGGGAGGAGAGGAAGACGGTGGTGCCGTCGGACGCCAACTCCCGCACCAGGGAACGGATCTCCCTCATCCCCTGCGGGTCCAGCCCGTTCGTCGGCTCGTCGAGGACGAGCAGTCTGCGCGGCTGGAGCAGCGCCGCCGCCAGGCCCAGCCGCTGTTTCATGCCCAGCGAGTACGCCTTCGACTTCTTGCCCGCGGCCGCTGTCAGCCCCACCCGCTCCAGCGCGGCCGCGACCCGCGTACGCCGGGTGCGCGGGTCGGCGGTGGGATCGGCGGCGTCGTACCGCAGCAGGTTGTCCCGGCCGGAGAGGAAGCCGTACAGCGCGGGCCCTTCGATGAGGGCGCCCACCTGCGGCAGTACGGTGCGGGCGGCGCCCGGCATGGGCCGGCCGAGCACCCGGGCGGTGCCCGACGTGGGCTCGATCAGGCCCATCAGCATGCGGATGGTGGTGGTCTTGCCGGAGCCGTTCGGTCCGAGGAAGCCGAAGACGCTGCCGCTGGGAACCGTGAGTTCCAGGTGGTCCACGGCCACTTGGCCGCCGCGGAAGGTCTTGGTCAGACCCTGGGTGTGAATGACACTCGCGTCCGTCATGGCTTCCCTCGGGTACGGCCGACGGGCTGGGGCGGCATTCGGC
>NZ_VJZC01001087.1 GCF_009377185.1 Streptomyces spongiae | reverse complement strand
GTTGGGGGCTGGGGTTCGTGGCCGGGTGCGGGTGGGTTGTGGCTGGTCGCGCCCACGCGGCGGAGCCGCAAATAGATACAGTCCCGCGCCCCTAGAAGCCGCGCCGTTCCCCGCGCCCCTGAAAACCGCGCCGTTCCCCGCGCCCCTGAAAACCGCGCCGTTCCCCGCGCCCCTAAGAACCGCGCCGTTCCCCGCGACCTGAGAGACCGCGCCGCTGTCCGCACCGGCTGCTACCTTCCGGAGCCATGACCGACAGCGTGTATGTGGGTAATGCGGGCGTGGACGCGGCGCTGGACCGGGGGTGGCTGCTGGGGCACTTCAAGGACGCCTCCGATCCTCGGCATTGTGAGGCCGTGGAGATCAAGTGGGGTGTCCACCCGCGGGGCGACGAGCGGGCGGAGTGGGTGACCGGCGAAGAGCGCACCGCTCTGCTGGTCCTGGTCAGCGGGCGCTTCCGGGTGGAACTGCCCGGGCGCAGTGTTCTCCTGGCCCAGCAGGGGGACTACGTCGTGTGGGGCCGAGGCGTCGATCACTCCTGGTTCGCGGAGGAGGAGTCGGTGGTACTGACGGTCCGCTGGCCCTCCGTCCCCGGCTACAAGGTGATCGACGAGGCCGCGTCCGCCGTCGGCGCGAGCGGACATCCGGTGGACAGGACATGAGCAGCTCTTCGGGCACCGGCACCGGCGGCGCCGGCTGTCTCCTCGCCGGCCTCGGTGCGGCGACCGCGGCCCTTGCCTGGGCACCGCGGGCCGCGATCAGTGTCGACGGTGGGTTCGAGGGCCATGCCCGTGATCTGAGCGTGCTCTTCGTCGATCTCCCGCTCGTCCTGCTCGGCGGTGCCCTGGTTCCGCTCCTGGCCTGGGCGCTGACCACCCGCTGGGTGGGCCGGCCCTGGGTCGCGGTGGTCGCCGCCGTGGCCGCGCTCGCCCTGGGAGTGTGGGGACTCCTGGAGTGGTGGACTCCCCGCCGGGCTCCCAACCCCGGTTACGGAGACGGCGTCTGACCACCGGGCCTGGGCCCGGGCGCGGGCCGGCCAGGGGGCGCCCGGGGAACCGCTACTGCCTCAGCCTGCGAACGCCCGTTGTTCCAGACCCTTGCCCGCTCCCGGGACGACCAGCACCGAACCCGACAACGGAGGCGGTGCCGTGAGGCCCGTGCGTGCGGTGGTGATGTAGAGGTCCGTCAGGTCGGGGCCGCCGAAGGCGCAGGCCGTGGGGC
>NZ_VJZC01001086.1 GCF_009377185.1 Streptomyces spongiae | reverse complement strand
CACCTCGGCCGGACACTGCGCCTGACCGCCGATCTGACACCCCCTCCCGCCGAGGAGGCCCGGCCCTCCCGCTGGCCCCTGACCACGGTCGGCGAACTCGCCCGCGCGGGAGCCCTGTTGGTGCGGACGGGCGGACACGGTGCCCACGCGCGCGTGCTCACCGACCACGACGTCCTGTCCGGCACGGCACCCTCGGGGGCCCTGCCCGAGACCGGGGAGCAGCCCGTCCTCGTCGAGGCGGGAGACGTCGTCGTGCCCGTCCTCGGCGGCGGCGCCGTCGCGCGCGTGATCGACGAGGCGACCGCCGGCGCGGCCCTCGGCCGCAACCTCACGCTGCTGCGCCCCGATCCGGCCGCCCTGGACCCGTGGTTCCTCGCCGGCTTCCTGCGCGGCACCGCCAACAACCGCCAGGCCAGCAGCTACGTCTCCACCGCCACCCGGCTCGACGTACGCCGCCTCCAACTGCCCCGGCTCCCGCTCGACCAGCAGCTCCGATACGGCGAACGGTTCCGTGCCCTCGCCGAGTTCGAGGACACCCTCCGCCTCGCGGGCCGCCTCGGCGAACGGCTCGTACGCGGCATGTACGACGGCCTGACCGACGGGACGGTCGCACCGGACTGAGCAGCGGACTGGGCAGCGGATGGGCAGCGGCCTGAGCGGACTGACTCCTTCCGCCCTGCTCCGCGACCGGCCGTTTGGAACGGTGCGGCAACGGTTGCCCACAACCCTGGACCGCTTGTCGTCGTCGACCTATACGCTCGACCAGGACATCGCACGTCCGCCCTCGTCAGGCCATCAGGAGCAGTCATGCACGGCCCCGGCTACGCGCCGCCACCGCCTCAGAGCCCCTCATCGGGCACACTGATCACGCTGCGTGTGGTCTTCGTGGTGCTGGCCGTCATGAGCTGCGGCTTCCTCGCGTGGCCGAGCATGTTGAGGCTCGCCCTCGTGACCCGCAAGACGCTCGACTGGGCCCTGTTCGTCCTGTCGATGGTGCACATCTCCATCGTCACCACGCTGATCGCCCTCGACCCGGGCAAGGACGAGTTCGCCACGACCGGCAACACCGGAATGTGGCTGATGATCAGCGGCATGGTGATCACCGTCGCCTACTACCTGTACGCGGACATACGCCACTTCAGCGCGGCCAACGCGATGCCGTACGCCCAGACCACGGGCGGCTACGCCCAGCCCCAGACGGGATACGGCTACCCGGGCC
>NZ_VJZC01001085.1 GCF_009377185.1 Streptomyces spongiae | reverse complement strand
GGCGACGACGCCTCGGCCTCCTCCCCGGACCGCCTCCACCGCGCCCGCACCTACCGCGCCACCGAGCGCGCGGTCCAGCTCGTCAACGCGGCCCTGTACCTGCGCAGGCCCCTGCTGGTGACCGGCCCGCCCGGCAGCGGCAAGTCGAGCCTGGTGTACGCGGTGGCCCGGGAGCTGCGGCTCGGCCCGGTGCTGCGCTGGAACGTCACCAGCCGCACGACGCTCCGCGACGGCCTCTACCAGTACGACCCGCTGTCGCGCCTGTACGCGGCCGGACGCGCCGCCGCCCGTGAGCACCAGCCCGCCGCCCCAGAGCACCGACCCGCCACCCGCGAGCAACTCCCGCTCGACGGCGAACTCCAGGACCATCTGCGCCTGGGCCCCGTGGGCACGGCGCTCCTGCCGTACGGCCGCCCCCGCGCCCTGCTGATCGACGAGATCGACAAGAGCGACCTGGACCTGCCGAACGACCTGCTGAACATCCTGGAGGAGGGCCAGTACGAGATCCCGGAGCTGGTGCGGGCGGCCCGGCACACCCCCGCGGCCGAGGTGATGGTCGACGGGACGGACGACCGGGTGCCGGTGGTGCGGGGCCGGGTGCGCTGCCGGGCGTTCCCGTTCGTGGTGCTGACCAGCAACGGCGAGCGCGAGTTCCCGCCGGCCTTCCTGCGCCGCTGCGTCCGTCTGGAGCTGCACCAGCCGCGCGACACGCACCTGGAGCAGATCGTCCGCGCCCACCTCGGGGAGCCGGACGCGTACGCCCGCGACCTGATCGACCGCTTCCTGTCCCGGGGCACGGACGGGGAGCTGGCGACGGACCAGCTGCTGAACGCCGTCTACCTGACCGGGGTGGCGGGCCTCGACGCGGCGTCCCGTGACGAGCTCGCGGAGCAGCTGATGCCGTATCTGAGCCGCTCCGGGGACGAGGCGGACACGTTCTGATGAGTTCCGCGGGAGACGGGACGCGGGGAGACAGCCGGCGGAAAGACGGCACGCAGGGAGACGGCACGCAGGGCATCGGCCGGCTCGCCGACCTGCTCGCCCAGGCGGGCGACGGCGAGCCGCCGACCTCCGTCGAGCTGGCCGAACTGCTGTGGCTGGCCGGGCACATGGCGGGGCCGGAGGCACCCGGTGACTCCGCGGCCGGGCACCCGCCCGAGCACGAGGTCACGGAGTCGCGCACACCGACCGTCCCCCCGTCCGCCCCCTCTCCCCGACCGGAAC
>NZ_VJZC01001084.1 GCF_009377185.1 Streptomyces spongiae | reverse complement strand
CCCCCTTAGGCGCCCACCCGCAAACCGACGGAGTCGAAGCGCTTCGACAAACTATGGACACCCACCTTTCGTCGAGCTACTGTCGAGCCACCCTCACTCGCTGTTGTCCAGAAAAAGCGCGCAGTCGAAGCGCTTCACACGCTTGGAGAGCTGGATGGTCACCCTCGCCGAGGTCGCCCAGCACGCCGGAGTCTCGGCGAGCACGGTGAGCTATGTCCTCAGCGGCAAGCGGTCCATCTCCGCGGGCACCCGGCAGCGGGTCGAGCGGAGCATCCAGGAGCTCGGCTACCACCCGAACGCGGGGGCCCGGGCCCTGGCGAGCAGCAGGTCCAACATCATCGCGCTGATGGTCCCGCTCCGTACGGACATGTACGTGCCCGTGATGATGGAGATCGCCATAGCCGTGGCGACCACGGCCCGCACCCACGGGTACGACGTCCTGCTGCTCACCGGCGAGGAGGGCCCCGACGCGGTCCGGCGCGTCACGGGCAGCGGTCTCGCCGACGCGATGATCCTGATGGACGTGGAGCTCGACGACGAGCGGCTGCCGTTGCTGCGGCAGTCGGACCAGCCGTCGGTGCTCATCGGTCTGCCCGCCGACACCACCGGACTGACCTGCGTCGATCTCGACTTCGCCGCGACGGGTGCCCTGTGCGCCGAGCACCTGGCCATGCTCGGCCACCGCGACATCGCCGTCATAGGCGAGGCACCCGCCGTCTACGAGCGGCACACCGGTTTCGCCGAGCGCACGCTCGACGGGCTGCGGGCCCGCTCGCAGGAGCTGGGGCTGCGCGTGCTGCACCGGCCGTGCGAGGGCGGGTACGACGTGATGGCCGTGACCCTCTCCCGGATCTTCGACGAGCGCCCGAGCACCACGGGCTTCGTCGTGCAGAACGAGTCCGCGGTCGCACCGCTGCTCGCGCTGTTGCGCCAGCAGGGCCGCGCGGTGCCCGAGGACGTGTCCGTGATCGCCGTCTGCCCGGACCAGGTCGCCACCCAGGCGTCCGTGCGGCTCACCTCGGTCGCCATCCCGGCGCAGGAGATGGGCCGGCACGCGGTGGAGCACCTGGTGGCCAAGCTGGACGGGCGCGGGACGGACGAAGTCGTGCTGCTCGCACCGGAGTTGACGGTGCGGGCGAGCACGGGCCCGGTGCCGTCGCCGTCCGCCGGCTGACCCCACGGCTTCCCGCTCGACCGCGCCTCCCGTACGCCTCCCCCCGTACGCCCCC
>NZ_VJZC01001083.1 GCF_009377185.1 Streptomyces spongiae | reverse complement strand
GACCCGGATTGGGCAGGGGCCTGGTGCGGAAAGGGGAGCACCTTCGCCTCGCCGGCCTGCTGGGGTGTGATGCCGTGGTCTCGATGGGCCTCTGGCCCCCGGCGCGCCTCGTGCTCGCCCCGGTCCCGCCAGCCGTTGGCGTACGCCCTGAACTCCCGCTGCTCGATCTCGGCCCGGGTGGTGACTACCACGTCCGCCGGAACGGCCCGCTGTATACGCGTGGCCAGGACCTGTCGCAGTTCGGCCTCGGCTTCGGTGCACTCGACGCCGCCCCATGCCTCGCCGTCGTTCTCCGTCACATGGCCCCCATCCGTCAGAACACGTGCTTCGAACATATGCTCGAATGCACCTTGCAGGGTACCCGAAGTGCCCGTCGTGACCACGAGAAAACGGAGGCGCTTCAAGCCACTTGGCTCACTCACCTCACATGGGCCTGCACTCACGCGAAGAAGTGGGCCAGTTCGGCCGGTGACGGGTTCCGTACCGGCTGCTCGGGCGCCGGCGACGGCGACGCGTCGGACATCGCGCCGGTGGGCGGGGCCTCGGGCTCCCGCGTGGTCGCCGGGCGCGGCACCGGCTTCGGGTACTCCAGGGGCTCGGAGTCCTCGTCCCGGTTGACCGTCGCGAACATCCAGTTCGCCTCGGCCAGTTGGTCGACGACGCAGGCCAGCAGATGGTCGGTGACCGACCAGTGCGTGGCTTCGCCGTGGATCTCCAGGAGGGTCGCGCTGTCGCGTGGCAGATGCCTGACCAGCACCGCGAGCCGGCGGGAGGAGAGCCGGCCGCGGTACCAGTCGAGCAGGTCCACGCCGTAGTGACGGAGCAGGTCCGCTTCGAGGGCCTCGGCGTGTTCTTCGACGAACCCGCCGAGGCTCAGCCTTCCCCCAGGCCGAGCCCGGTCTCCTGGCCGTACGCCTCCATGATCGCGGCGATGTCCTGCATGGTGACGTCGTGGCGGTCGAAGCGCTCGTACTGTTCCTCGCCGAGGAGTGCGCGCAGCAGGCCGTCCACGTCGTTGTCGTCGAGGTCCCGCAGGGCGCGCGCGGTCTGGCGGGTCAGCTCGGTGGGGAGCGTGTAGGTGTCCTCGTCGATGGTGAACGACCAGCTGTTGCCGAGTGCCTCCTGCCGCTGGGCACGGGCGGCGCCGACGTCGAATGTCATGGAATGACTCCTGTTCCTGAGTTCCTGAGTTCCTGAGTTCCTGTGTTGCTGAGGGCGAGTTGAGGAGGTGCGGCGGGC
>NZ_VJZC01001082.1 GCF_009377185.1 Streptomyces spongiae | reverse complement strand
GTGTCGAGGGTGGGATCGGAGGTGAGGATCTGCCGATGGAGCTGCCGCAGCGCCGGTCCGGGATCGGTGCCCAGCTCCTCGGCCAGTCGGCGCCGGAGGCGATCGTAGTGGTCAAGCGCCCCGGCCTGCCGTCCGCACCGGTACAGCGCCAGCATCAGCTGCCCGGCCACCCGCTCGTCCAACGGAAGGGTCTCCGCCCGCGCGGCGCATTCGGCCACCACCCGAGTGTGCTGCCCCAGTGCCAGCCGCGTCTCGGCCAGGTCCAGCAGGGCGGCCAGCCGTTCGGCGTCGAGCAGGTCCCGCTGGGCGTTGAACCACGGGGTGTCCGCCCCGGTGAATGCCTCGCCCCGCCACAGTGCGAGTGCCTCCTCCCACAGCACCAGGGCACGCTCGCCGCCGTCCCCCGCGCGGGCCCGGCGCACCGTCTCACGGAACCGGAACACGTCCACCGCCTCCGGCGCCACCGCCAGCCGGTACCCGCCCTGCTCCCGTACCGGGCCCGCCCCGGTCCCGGCCAGCGCCTGCCGTAACCGGGACACATACCCGTACAACGTCTCCCGGCCACGCCGCGGCGCCCGCTCGCCCCAGACGCGGTCCGTCAGCACGTCCGCCGGCACCACCCGGCCGGCGTCCACGGCGAGGGCCGCCAGCACGAACCGCTGCCGTGCGTGCCCCACGTCGACCGGAGTCCCGTCCCACCACACCTGGATCGCGCCCAACGCCCCGAACACGACTTCCACGTGGCCCCCCAGAGTCCCCACACCGTCCATAGGGATGTTTCTGGTGCCGAGCTGCCGCTCCAAGCCCGATTCAAGACTTTCCGAAGGTTTCCCGACGACCGCGACGGCACGGTGGGACACACGACGGCCCGGACCACCGGGCTCCCTCCACGAAACGACAAAGGGGAACACACATGCGTGCACGTCTGTTGCTCACCGGCATAGCTCTCGGGGCCACCATGCTGGTGGGCGGCGCCGCCACGGCGCAGGCGGCCCCGGCGGCCTCCGCGGCCGACACGGCGTCGATCGCCCAGGCCGCCGCGGGCTGGGAGTACATCGGCACCTTCAAGAGGGCGGAGTGCATCTCGCTGAAGAATTCCTACGCGGGCGAGGCCAAGTGCGACGCGATCGGCAGCGGCTGGTACGAGCTCTGGGTGAAGACCGGCTGATCCACTCCGCAAACCCCGCGTGAGCTCTTCGGCACCTCGGCACGAGCGGGCCCGGCCCACCGATCCGTCGGACGGGCC
>NZ_VJZC01001081.1 GCF_009377185.1 Streptomyces spongiae | reverse complement strand
CCCCGGCCCCGCTACGGCTCCTGCCGGAGTTCGACAACCTGCTCCTCTCCCACGCCGACCGCTCGCGGGTCGTGCCCCCGGAGCTCAAGGGCCGGAGCTGGCAGGGGAACCAGGCGTACCCCACGTTCCTCGTCGACGGGTTCCTCGCGGGTGTCTGGAGGCCGGAGGGCGACACGCTCACCGTCGAACCCTTCGGCACGCTCGGCAAGCGGCAGCGGGAGGAACTGCTGCGGGAGGCCGAGCGCATGCTCACGGTGCTGCACGGCGGCTCACCGTCCTCGTACGACATCCGCTTCGGCACCGTGGTGAACCGGCCGTCCTGAACCGGCCGCCCCGGGAGCGTGGACGGGCACATGGATAGGGGGCGCTGCGGACCGCTCGTGGCCGGCCCGCAACGCCCCCTGGCATTCACCTGAGGTGGTGCCTCAGGAGCCCATCGGGTGTCGTACCGCTGCGGTCTACGACTCGATCTGCTCGGTCACGTCGTCCGAGAAGGTCGTCAGCCGGGTGTAGACACCCGGGTACCCGGCCTGGGCGCACCCCTCACCCCAGGAAGTGATACCTGCCAGGACGCCCCCGATCATCAGGGGACCGCCGCTGTCGCCCTGGCAGGTGTCCACGCCGCCGGAGGTGTATCCGGCGCACACCATGTCGCTCGCTATGAAGGACGAGCCGTACGAACTGCTGCAGCTGGAGTTGGAGACGGTCGGCACCGTGGCGGTGCGCAGCTGGTTGGAGGAGGAGCCGTTCGAGGACGTGGTGCCCCAGCCGAGGATGCGGGCGGTGGTGCCGGCCGCGTACACGGAGGTGTCCGACGAGTCGACGTACGACGCCGTGGTGTACGGCATCGACGTCGCCAGGGTCAGCACGGCCACGTCGTTGCCCTCGGTGGCGTCCGTGTAGTCGGGGTGGACCCAGATGTCGGTGACTCTGCTGACGGTGCCGTTGGTGCCGTTGCGGTAGGTGCGGCCGCCCACGACACGGACACTGCTCGTGGTCTCGTCGACCATGCAGTGCGCGGCGGTGACCACCTTGGTGGCCGAGACCAGGGTGCCGCCGCAGAACTGGTTCTGCGACGAGTCCGTGATCTGCATGACGTACGGGTACGCGCTCGCGGTGGTCGTCGTGCCGCCGACGATGGGGTTGGGGGCGGCGACGGCGGAGGGGGCGCTCAGCAGGGCGGTCGCGGCGGCGGCAGCGGCGACCGCGGCACCGAGCGCGGCGGTCTTCTTGGCACGCATGAACC